>JBNMLY010000034.1:0-20029 GCA_050875065.1 Otoolea sp.
CTGGACACCGAATTAAATACCGAGTCTGAATAACGCTCATTTTTCAAAAAATGATTTATGAGCGAAGGTGAAGTGCGCTCTTTTTGGGAAAAACAGCTCAAAAACTATTTCAAATTTCCCTTGACATATCACCAGAATGCTTTTTTAGAGATAGTATAGCGCTTAGAATAGAAAAATCAATATAAATGTATATTTAATTTTGGGGATATATAGAAGAATTTTATATTAAAAACGAGAGGCAACAGAAAGCACATCTGTTGCCTCTCGCTTTAATATAATTTTTAGACGTAAGCCCCTTAGTTCGACTTAACTTCCTTCCACAAACTATTATAAACTTCGTCCGCTTCATCCCCAAGATACCGGTAAACTTCACAGTTTTTCAACTGCTCTGCATCCGGGAAGACGGCTTTGTTGTTCTGGACGTCTTCGTCCAGCATTTCCTTGGCGGCCTTGTTCGGGGTTGCGTAGGTGATGTATTCAAAGTTTTTGACTGCGACATCCGGGCGGCAAAGGAAGTTGATCCATTTCTCTGCATTTTCCTTGTTTTTCGCATTTTTCGGAATCACCCAGGAATCGATCCAGACGTTGGTTCCCTCTTCCGGAATGACGTATTCCAGGGAAAATGGAAGGTTCTGTGCGGCTACCTCGTCCTGAATGTACATGATCTCGCCGGAGTAGATGACGCCGATGGCTGCTTCGCCGCCGATCATCTTATCACGTACCTGGTCAATGACGTAGGCCTGTACGAGAGGCTTCTGGTCGATCAGATCCTGTTTGGCCTGCTGCAGCTCTGCAAGGTTCGTGGAGTTTGCGGAGTAGCCATCTTTTTTGAGCGCTACCATGAACGCATCACGGACGCTGTCCTGCATCAGAATCTCGCCTTTATAAGCCGGGTTCCAGAGATCTGCCCATTTCGTCGGAACCGGAAGTCCCTTTTCCTCGATGAGCTTCGTATTATAGAGAATTCCGACGGTTCCCCAGGTGTACGGCACGGAATATTTGTTTTCCGGGTCGAACTGTTTGGACATTTCCATGTACTGCGGATCGATGTTTTTGACATTCGGAATGTTGTCAAAGTTGAGCTCGGCAAGCAGGTCATTTTCGCGCATCTTCTGAATCATGTAGTCGGACGGGCAGACCACATCGTAGTTGACACCGCCGGCTTCGATGACCGGATACATTTCTTCCAGTGTCTCAAATACATCATAGGTTACCTTGATTCCCGTTTCCTGCTCAAATTCTTCGATCAGATCCGGATCAATATATTCGCCAGCATTGTATACATACAGTTCGTTGGAATGGGAAGTTGTATAGCGGCTGTATGTGCTGAAGCCGACGACAACCAGAATCAGGGTGCAGGCAAGTCCCAGAACCCCGTTTTTGATCTGATTGTTGCGCTTGCGCCGTTTGAGTACGTCTGCATCGATGGCGGTTGCATTGCCTGTGGACTTTTTCTCCGGAGCAAAGTTGGTAATCAGTAAAAGAACCAGTACGGTCACAAAGATCAGTGTGGACAGGGCGTACATCGTCGGCTGGATGCCTCGGCGCACCTGGCTGTAGATCAAGGTGGAGAGTGTGTCGATACCGGCGCCTCTCGTAAAGTGCGTGATGATAAAATCATCCAGAGACATTGTAAACGCCATCAGGAAGCCGGAGAGAATGCCCGGGACAATATCCGGAAATACGACCTTGAAGAAGGCGTACAGCGGGTTGGCACCGAGGTCCAGAGCGGCCTCATAGGTGTAACGGTTTGTCTGCTTGAGTTTCGGCATGACGCTCAATATCACATATGGAATATTAAACGTGATATGCGCGATCAGCACCGTTTTGAATCCGAGCGAGATGCCGAACGCGATGAATGCCAGCATCAGGGAGATACCGGTTACGATATCGGAGTTCAGCATCGGGATGTTGTTGATTCCCATGACGATGGTTCGCGGAATCCGTTTCATGCTGTTGATGCCGATCGCGGCGATCGTGCCGATGATGGTCGCGATCAGAGCCGACGCGAATGCGATGAGCAGCGTGTTGTTTAAGGCATTCATGATGGCGGAATCCTGAAACATCTGCGTATACCAGCGGGTGGTAAAACCGCCCCAGACGGTTCTTGACTTTGTGTTGTTAAATGACAGAACAATCATGGTTACGATCGGAATGTATAAAAAGAGCAGGATGAGCGCCAGGTAAAAGTCCTGGAAAAACTGTTTTAAGCGGTTATGTTTCATCAGAACGCATTGCCCTCCCCTTCTTTATCGTATTTGGCGATGAGCGCCATACTCAGTAAAATGAAAATCATCAGAACCAGCGAGAGGCCGGAACCTAAGTTCCAGTTGCTTCCCTTGGTAAACTCCTGCTCGATGACATTTCCGATGAGCAGGATCTTGCTGCCGCCTAAGAGACTGGAAATAACAAAGGTGGTCAGCGCCGGGACAAATACCATGGTAATGCCGCTGATGATACCCGGAATGCTGAGCGGAATCCAGATGTGAATGAGGGTCTGGAAATTGTTGGCGCCCAGGTCCTTGGCGGCGTTGATGGTGTTGTCGTCGATCTTTGCCAGCACATTATAAATCGGGAGAATCATGAAGGGCAGGAAGTTGTATACCATACCCAGGATGATTGCCCACGGTGTATTGATGATGGCGATGTTCGGCAGATGGAGAAACGAGAGAATGCCGTTGATGACACCGTTTTTCTCCAAAAGTGTCTGCCACGCGAGGGTGCGGAGCAGGAAATTCATCCACATCGGAAGGATGAAGACGAATACCATAAAGCTGCCTTCTCCGATGCCGCGGCGGCGCAGTACCAGTGCCAGCGGATACGATAAAAGCAGGCAGATGGCGGTGGCGGCCAGGGAAAGTCCCAGAGACAGAAGCAGCGCCTTCATGTGTTCCGGTGTTGTGATGGAACAGACATTCGCCAGGGTAAAGGCGCCGCTTTTATCAGTCAGTCCATAGTACACGATCAGCAGGAGCGGAATAATGGTAAATCCGATCATCCAGAGAATGTAAGGACCGGCAAAGAACCGTTTTATATTTGATTTCATGCTAAGCCCGACTCCTTTCTATTCATTGACGCCCACAGCTTCCTCGTCCTCCGACTCCGGCTTGTTCATGATCTGGATGTCAAACGGATCTACATGGATGCCGACCTTTTCTCCGACCGGGAACATGTCGGTGCTGTGAACCAGCCACTCGTAGCCGTCCGGGGTAGTGACTCCCATCTCGTAGTGAACGCCCTTAAAAATAAGGTGGGTGACAACGCCCTGCAGCGTACCTTCTTCCGGTTTCACCAGGTCGATGTCCTCCGGGCGGATGACAACGTCCACCGGCTGATTGTTTCCAAAGCCTTTATCAACGCAGGCAAACTTCGCACCGAAGATTTCTACCAGCTCATCGTGGATCATCAGGCCGTCCACGATGTTGCTCTCACCGATGAAATCGGCAACGAACGCATTTTCAGGCTCGTTGTAGATCTGCTCCGGGGAACCCATCTGCTGGATGTAGCCCTGGTTCATGACAACGATGGTGTCGGACATCGTCAGCGCCTCTTCCTGGTCATGGGTGACATAGATAAAGGTGATGCCGAGCTCATTTTTCAGACGGATCAGCTCGTACTGCATGTCCTGGCGCAGCTTTAAATCGAGAGCGCCGAGCGGCTCGTCGAGAAGCAGCACCTTCGGCTCGTTGACGATCGCACGTGCGATGGCGATACGCTGCTGCTGACCGCCGCTCAAAGAGTCGATGCTGCGGTGCTCAAAGCCGTTTAAGTTTACAAGCTTTAAAGCGTATTTAATTTTGTCATCAATATATGATTTTGATTTATTCTTGATTTTCAGTCCAAATGCGATATTATCCGCGATGCTCATGTGCGGGAACAGCGCGTATTTCTGGAATACCGTGTTTAACTGACGCTTGTTTGGCGGAAGTTTGGTGATGTCTTCGCCGCCGAAGATCACTTTTCCGGTATCCGGGGATTCAAATCCGCCGATGATGCGGAGTGTGGTCGTTTTGCCGCAGCCGCTGGGACCTAAGAGAGTTACAAAGGAATTTTCCTTGACTGAAAGGCTCAGATCATCCAGGACCAGGGTGTCGTCAAAACGTTTTGAGATATGCTGTAAATCGATTAATGGCTGGCTCATGCGTTTCCTCCGTAAATGGTAAAATAGTTTGTGCAGTAATTAAAAGCTTGGCGGCGAGCTGACCCAGAGGATCGTCGCGCCGGAGCGGCTCTCAAGATAATGCGTCTTGTCGCTCGTATAATAAAAGGATTCGCCCTTTTTGGCTTTGTAAGTCCGGTTTCCCAGATGAATCAGGATGCTGCCGGATAGAACATAGCCAAACTCCTCGCCCTCATGCGGGCTGTCCGGATAGGTGGAACCGCCGACGCCGAGTGTCAGCCGGATCGGTTCCATCGTGTTCTTCTGGGCGTTCGGGATGATCCACTGAATCTCGTTTTTCAGTTCCGGATCTTCCTTGATAAAATAGTCGTTTTTCCCAAATACAATCTGCTCGTCCGGAGCCTCGTTGAAAAATTCTCCGATGGTTGTGCCGAGACACTGGAGAATATCCATCAAAGTAGCGATGGACGGGGAGGTCAGATCGCGCTCTACCTGGGAAATGAATCCCTTCGAGAGCTCTGCGCGGTCAGCCAGTTCTTCCTGCGTCAGACCCTTTAAAATTCGCAGTTCTTTTAATTTTCCTCCGATACTCAACAGAGGGAACCCTCCTTTCGTAAGAATGACCGGGCGGGAAAGCCGTCCAGCCGGTGTTTTGTCAATAATACGTAAAAGTAAGATGAAAGTTTAGAAATTCTAAAATAAATGTAAAATTAATCTTTTTGTTTAGAAATAATAAACTTGCTTCCGAGTATCTATTATACAGAATGTGGGGGATGTGTCAAGGAAAAAACAGGGGAATTTTGAGGCTTGGCAAATTGCGTGAAAAAAGGGTGCAAAAATGGCGGTATGATGATAAAATAGGGGCAGATAATTTGATAGAAACTGTGTAACTGTGAAGGCACTGAACTGTTACATGGTTCTGGGGGATGCAAGGAGGAACATTTCATGCAGGATAAGTATATGGCATATGTGGGTTCTTACTCATACAACGGTCAGGCAAAGGGAATTACCGTGTATGATGTGGATGTAGAAAACGGTAAATTTATTTACCGGTGCGAAGTGGAAGTGGACAACTCTTCCTATTTAACGGTTTCACATGACGGACGGATGCTTTACTCTATCGCGGATGAAGGAGTGGTGGCATTCCGGATTCTGGAAAATGGCGCGCTCAGCCGTGTGAACAGTGCGAACATCAAGGCGATGCGCGGCTGCCATATCGCGACCGATGCGGAGGATAAGTTTATTTTCGTATCCGGTTATCATGACGGCAAGGAGACGGTAGTCCGCCTGAAACCGGACGGTTCCATCGGAGAAGTGACCGACGGCGTTTATCATAAAGGACTCGGCAGCGTGGCAGAGCGTACGTTCCGCCCGCATGTGAGCTGTGCAGAGCGCACGCCGGATGGAAAATTCCTGCTGGTAGCCGATCTGGGAATCGATCAGGTCAAGATTTACCGGTTTGACGGGGAGAAGGGAACGCTTTCGCTGGTCGATGCGATCCGCTGTGATCTGGAGTCCGGCCCGAGACATTTCATGTTCAGCAAGGATGGAAAATTCTTATATTTGATGTACGAAATCAAAAATGTGATCGATGTATACACGTATGAAACCGGTGATCGTGTGCCGAAGATCGAGAAGATCCAGACGATCTCATCAACCGCGCCGGAGCGCACCAGCCAACTGACCGCGGCGTGCACGATCCGGATGTCGGAGGATGAGTCACATCTGTTCTGCAGCAATGCGGGCGATAATTCGGTCAGCGTCTATGAGCGTGACGCAGAGACGGGACTTTTGAAGCTGCTCTGCTGTCTGCCGATCAGTGGTGATTATCCGAAGGATATTGCGATTTTCCCGGACGGAAACCATCTGGCATCGATCAACCACGGAAGCAACAGCATTTCCTTCTTCCGGGTAGAATATAAGGAGAAATTGCTGGTAATGAGCGGGCGCAGTATTTCGGTCAATGAGCCGAACTGCTGTGTGATTACCAAGGTGCCGAGTCATCGGTCACGGTAGGCGCTTTTGGAACCGAAAGTGCCGTAAAGACGGAGAAAAGCAGACTAAATGGGATGGACGCGGTTCTTGGGTCCTTTGATTGACGGATGAAATGCTCAATGCCGGGAACCATACGAAAAGATAGTTTGTAAATGAAACGAAGAAACCATCTCAAGAATTGATAAGGAACAGAAGGAGTAATAGCAGGAATGGCAGGATCAACATACGGAAAAATACTGACAATGACAACGTGGGGCGAATCCCACGGCGCGGGCGTGGGCGTAGTCGTGGATGGCTGCCCGGCGGGGCTGGCGCTTTGCGAGGAGGACATCCAGCGCTATCTGGACCGCCGGAAACCGGGACAGAGCCGTTTTACGACGAAGCGCAGTGAGAGCGATACGGTGGAGATCCTGTCAGGTGTCTTTGAAGGACGGACGACGGGCACGCCGATCTCGATGTTGGTGCGGAACCAGGATCAGCATTCGAAAGATTACAGCGAGATCGCCAGCTATTACCGTCCGGGACACGCGGATTATACCTTTGATGAAAAATACGGATTCCGGGATTACCGGGGCGGCGGACGTTCTTCGGGACGCGAGACGATCGGGCGTGTGGCAGCAGGCGCCATTGCGGCAAAGCTGCTGGAATCCTTACATGTTCAGGTAAAAGCGTACACGAAAGCGATCGGACCGGTGGAAGTGGCACCGGAGCGGTTTGATTTGGCAGAATGTGAGAAGAATAAGCTGTATATGCCGGATGCGGCTGCGGCGGCCGAGGCAGAGCAGTATCTGGAGCAGAAAATGACGGAGAAAGATTCGGCAGGTGGCATCGTAGAATGCGTGATTTCCGGGCTTCCGGCAGGTCTTGGCGAACCGGTGTTTGAGAAGTTTAATGCGAATCTGGCAAAGGCGATCTGCTCGATCGGTGCTGTCAAGGGCTTCGAGATCGGAGAAGGATTCCATGCGGCGCAGATGGCGGGAAGTGAGAACAATGACGCATTTGTCATGAATGCGGATGGAAGCGTCGGAAAGGCGACGAACCATGCAGGCGGCATCCTGGGCGGTATGACGGATGGAAGTGAAGTCGTGTTCCGCGCAGCATTTAAACCGACCCCGTCGATTGCCGCCGAGCAGAGAACGGTCAATAAGAGCGGCGAGGAGATTGGCATCAGCATCAAGGGACGCCACGACCCGATCATCGTGCCGAGAGCGGTTGTTGTGGTCGAGACGATGGCGGCGTTTGCGGCGGCGGATATGTTGCTGGGCGGTATGACGGCGCGGCTGGATCGGATTCGGGAGTTTTACCGGAAGTAGTGGGATGATTTAGATTCGGCAGATTATTGTGTTTATTGTGCGAATTATATAAAATTTTAATTTTCAAGAAAAAACTTTAATTGGACGAAGACTCATGTCACAAACTCTTACGATGGCGGTGAGAATGTGGCAAAGGTTATATTTGTTTTGAATGAAACATAAAGAGGATAAGATAGTTTTAGAAAAGCTGCGGCGGGCTCAGCCTGTTAAGTCCGCGGCTTTTTCTGGCATTGAAATTGAAGCAGGAGGCAGCAGGATGAGTGCAACAGGAATTTCAAAAGAAATAGAGACAGCAGGGCAGTTAGAGGAACTGCGCCAGGAGGTGCGGATTGCCGCAGAGGAACTCCTCAGTGTGGCCAATATGAAGCCGGGTCAGATTCTGGTGGTCGGATGTTCGTCCAGTGAGATCGCATCGCATAAGATTGGTTCTTATTCCAGCGCCGAGATTGGAAAAGCGGTGTTTGAGGAACTGTATGCGGTCACAAAATCACAGGGACTTTATCTGGCGGCACAGTGCTGCGAGCATCTGAACCGGGCGCTGATTGTGGAAGAGGAAGCCGCGGAAAAATATGGTCTGGAGATGGTAAACGTCGTGCCGCAGTTAAAGGCAGGCGGTTCCTTTGCGACGGCTGCGTATGCGGGCTTTGAGCATCCGGCAGCCGTAGAGCGGATTCAGGCGCACGCAGGTATCGATATCGGAGACACCTTCATCGGTATGCACCTGCGTCCGGTTGCGGTTCCGGTGCGGACATCCATCCGCGCGATCGGCGGTGCCCATGTGACTTGTGCGAGAACGAGACTGAAATATATCGGCGGAGAGCGGGCGCATTATCTGGATGCAAAGTAGAAATAGGCTGTCAAGTGACAGGATAGAGAAAGCGGAGGCTGTTTAGAAAAGAGGCAAGTGACAAAGGACTGGAAAAATCCTGTGTGGAAGACAAAGCTGCATGGATTTTTGCCTGTAACTGTGAAGGTATGGAGTGGTTACAGAAAGTGTAAGTTAGTAAGAATGAGGAGTACAGAAAAACGTGGAAATCAGGAAAAATGATGAATTTGAACTGACAATCGAGGATATGAGCGAGGACGGAGCCGGGATCGGAAAGCAGGACGGCTATATCTGGTTTGTAAAAGATGCCGTGATCGGGGATCGAATCCGGGCACGGGCGATGAAAATGAAGAAAAACTATGGTTTTGCCCGTCTGATGGAGGTGCTGGAAGCCTCCAAAGACCGCGTGACGCCGGAATGCCCGGTTGCAAGACAGTGCGGCGGCTGCCAGCTTCAGATGATGAGTTATGAGGCACAGCTTCATTTTAAGGAGCGCAAGGTCTACAATAACCTGCGCCGGATTGGCGGGATGGAGAATCTGCGCCTGCCGGAGCAGGCGGATGGAGTGAGCGTGGATAACACCATCGTGATGGAGCCGATCCTGGGGATGGAGCACCCGTGGCGCTACCGCAACAAGGCGCAGTTCCCGTTTGGACGCGATAAGGACGGAAGAATCATTGCCGGATTTTATGCGGGGCGCACGCACCATATCGTGGAAGCGGAGGACTGCCTGCTGGGTGTCGAAGAAAATGCGGTAATTTTGGATATTATCAAGAAAATCATGGAAGAATACCAGATTGCGCCATATGACGAGGAAACGCACAAGGGCCTGATTCGCCATGCATTGATTCGAAAAGGATTTTCAAACGGCGAGCTGATGGTCTGTCTCGTCATCAATGGAAAGAAGCTACCGCACGCGGATGTGTTCGTGGAGCGCTTAAAAGAAGTCCCTGGCATGACCAGTATTTCTTATAATATCAATCAGGAAAAAACAAACGTGATTCTGGGCGCGGAGCTTGTAAATTTATACGGACCGGGCTATATCACGGATAAAATTGGAAATGTATCCTACCAGATTTCACCGCTTTCCTTCTACCAGGTCAATCCGGTGCAGACGGAAAAACTCTATGGAACGGCGCTGGAATACGCAGGGCTGACCGGCGGGGAGACTGTATGGGATCTGTACTGCGGGATCGGAACCATTTCCCTGTTTCTGGCACAGAAAGCGAAAAAAGTGTACGGCGTAGAGATTGTCCCACCGGCGATCGAGGATGCCCGCCGGAACGCGGCGTTAAATGGAATGGAAAATGTCGAGTTTTTCGTCGGAAAAGCCGAAGAAGTACTCCCGAGGGAGTATGAAAAAAATCAGGTCTATGCCGATGTCATCGTCGTCGATCCGCCACGCAAAGGCTGCGACAGCGTCTGCCTCGACACGATCGTCCGGATGCAGCCGAAGCGGGTGGTCTATGTCAGCTGTGATTCCGCCACCCTGGCCCGCGATGTAAAGTATCTGGATGAGAGAGGATACGCGGTGGAGCGCGTGAGATGCTGCGATATGTTTGGGATGAGCGGGCATGTAGAAAGTATTGTGAAACTCGTTCGGAAAGAGTAATCAAGTAACAATGGATGTACAATAGAAAAATTTAATCGTCCAATCGATGTTACTTGCAAATAGCAGGAAACAAATGATAAGGAGCCAGAAGACAATGGGATTTTTTTCAACCCCCAAAGTAGTGGTATTAAAAGAGAGCAGTGATGCGAAAGAATATTTAAGACAACTGGAAGAATTAAAAAGGCAGGCGTCGGGGGAGACGCTAAAAAAAATTGAAAAAGAGATTTCGATTGTGAAGGCTGGGATTCAGGGCGAAGAAAATATTTTGTTTGAGCTGAAAAACAGTGGAATGGACATGGTGGTACTCCACGATATTTATTTGGAAAGTCAGTCGGGAGCGTATGCGCAGATCGATTTTTTGGTTCTGACTTCCAAAATCAATTTTGTGATTGAATGTAAAAATTTATTTGGAAATATCGAGATTACGAATAAAGGAGAATTTATCCGCACGGTCGAGTATGGAGGACGGAAATACCGGGAAGGTCTGTATTCGCCGATCACGCAAAACCAGCGTCATTTGCAGGTAATAAAAGAATGTAAGGGGGAGCGTAAGGGGGCGATCATGCGCTTTTTCCAGAATCATTTCTTTGATCATTTTTTTAAAGGGCTTGTGGTGCTTGCCAATCCACGGACGATAGTGGATGATCGTTGGGCGAAAAAAGAGGTAAAAGAGCAGGTAATTCGCGCCGATCAGTTGATTGACGTGATAAAGCGAATGAATAAGGAATCCAGTGAAATGGCATCGTCCCCAAAAGAGTTGCTGCAAAGTGGAGAGACTTATCTGGAGATGAGCCGGAAGCAGCCGACCGACTATTTGAGGAAATTCAGGGAAATGCTGCGCGGGGATGCCGCGTGGGAAAATTTTGCGAAAAAAGGGGCAAAAACGGCGCGGGAGGGAACGGCAGGCAGAAGAACCCAGGAAAAGCGGGTATTAGAAATTCCATTATTAGAAAAACGGGTATTTGAGAAAGGGGCTGCCGGAGCACGATCATCGAAAACGACCGCTGTCGGAAAAGCTTTTTCGAGCAATGTATCGATTGAAAAAATCTGTCCTAAATGTGGCAAAAAGTTGGTTTTAAGGGAAGCAAAGCGTGGCGCATATGTGGGGGAGAAATTTTATGGTTGTTCGGGGTATCCGTCGTGCCATTATATAGAAAAATTATGAGCACATCTGTGTGGAAGAAAGCTGGAATCTGGATGTGTGGGGACTTGGCAGCGTGCAGAGGTTGAGAGGTAAAAGAATAGTGAATACAAGTAATCAGCCGGAAAATTAGGTGTAAAGATAAAGGTTTAGATGGAAAACATGGTTGAAATTTTTTACGGTACGGAGAAATTATAAGATGAGGCAGAATAGGTGTTTGAAAGGAGACAAAAGCAGAAATGCTGAACATATTTGAGGGGGATCAAAGTATAGTTAGAAAAGAAACAAAAGAATTAAAAGCAGTTTTCCAGCCAGTTTTTCGGTCAAAATGTGTCCAAAATGTCCCGTCTTCCTCTTCCGAATGCACTGACCCTCCGGACTGGCGTATCACATGTGAGCATGAACTGATTTTTTCAAATGAGAACCTCCCCTTCAAACTGTTTCCATTCGAGGGAAAGGATGGCAATTACCGCCGTTCCGGGCACTGGCACCGGTCGGTGGAAATTTTTCTGGTTCAGGAGGGCGAGCTGTTATTTTATATCGGCCAGGCGCCGATTCCGCTTTCGGCGGGAGAGTTTGTCCTTGTTGGCTCTAACGAGGTACATTCGATCGAGGCGCTGCGTCCGAACCGGACGGTTGTGTTACAGATTCCGGAGGAATGTTTCAGACCGTACCTGAATGAGGGCGAATATGCCTCTTTTTCGCAGGGAAACCGGGAGGATGGCATAGAACTGGTGCACCGGCTGTCAGCGCTCTATGAGGTGTACCAGAAACAGGAATATGCCGGGACGCTGAAAATGCAGGAATTGTTCTATGCACTTTTATATCTGCTGGTAACGCGGTTTATGCAGAAAAATCCAGATCCGGGGGCAATCCGGCAGATGCGGCATCTTGACCGGCTTTCGGAGGTGACTTCCTATCTGAAGGGGCATTATCAGGAGAGGCTTTCCCTTGAGATGGTGGCGGCCCGCTTTGGATTTTCACCGGAGTATCTGTCGCGGATGTTCCGGCGCTATGTGCAGGTCAATTATAAGACGTATCTTCTAAATCTTCGGACGGAATATGCGGTGCGGGAAATGATGCACACCCGGCACAGCCTGCAGGAGATTGCAGCCCATAACGGATTTCCGGACAGCCGAGCCTTTTCCAAGGCATTCCGCAGCCGGTACGGGTGTCTGCCGAGTGCATACCGGAGGGAGAATGAAATAGATTAAAAATGTCAAAAAAGTGCTGTTATCAGGTCAAGTTTCCGACTGGAAGCCCATCCGTTTGCAGAGTATAATCAAAGTATCAAAGTGCGATGATTTACTCTGTGAAAGGGGGGCTTTTTTTGCAGTATCTGATTGGAATTGATATCGGAACGTCTGCGACAAAAACCGTTTTATTTGACGAAAATGGGCGTGTTTGTGCCTCGGCATCGAAGGAATATCCGCTGTTTCAGCCGCACAATGGCTGGGCGGAGCAAAATCCGGAGGATTGGAAAGAAGCAGTGCTCTGGACGGTCAAAAAAGTGACAGAAGAGATAGGGGCAGAGTCGGAACAGATCCGGGGAATCGGCCTGTCTGGGCAGATGCACGGGCTGGTTATGCTGGATGAGTCAGGAATGGTGCTTCGTCCGTCGATTATCTGGTGTGATCAGAGAACCGGGGCGGAAGTAGAGGAGATGCTTCATCTTCTGCCACGGGAGAAATGGATCGAGATCACGGCAAATCCACCGCTGACCGGCTGGACGGCGGCGAAGATTCTGTGGGTGCGCAAACATGAGCCGGAGATATTTGCAAAATGCCGTCATATCCTACTGCCAAAAGATTATATCCGCTATGTTTTAACGGGGCAGTTTGCGGCAGAGGTGTCGGATGCCAGCGGAATGCAGCTTTTGGATGTGCCAAACCGCTGCTGGTCAAAGGAAGTGCTGGATGCGCTGAAATTGGATGAATCCCTTCTTGGAACCTTGTATGAATCGTGTGAGGTAACCGGCGAGGTATTGCCTGAGGTGGCAGAAAAGCTGGGACTTCCGGCGGGCGTGAAAGTCGTCGGCGGGGCAGGCGATAATGCCGCGGCGGCAGTGGGAACCGGCGTGGTGCGCGATGGAACGGCGTTCACGACGATCGGGACTTCGGGTGTCGTTTTTGCACACAGCAGCCAGTTGACGATCGATCCCAGGGGACGTGTGCATACGTGCTGTTGTGCGGTTCCGGGGGCGTGGCATGTGATGGGGGTGACCCAGGCAGCCGGTCTATCCCTCAAATGGTTTAAGGACAATTTCTGCCAGGATTACATACAGGAAGCGGAGAAAAAGGGCTGCGATGTATATGATCGGATAAACCGGGAAGTCGAATCCGTCCGGCCGGGCAGTGACCGGCTGTTATATCTGCCGTACCTGATGGGCGAGCGGACGCCGCATCTTGACCCGGACTGCCGGGGCGCATTTTTCGGATTGTCGGCAGTCCACACGAAGGCCCATTTACTGCGGGCGGTCATGGAAGGCGTGGCGTATTCGCTGGCGGACTGCAACGAGATTTTAGGGGAAATGGGAGTCAGACCTACCCGTATGATGGCCTGCGGAGGCGGCGGACGAAGCGCCGTCTGGCGGCAGATGCTGGCCGATCTGTATGATTGTGAAGTGCTCACGATCGCACAGGACGAGGGCCCGGCGCTTGGAGCGGCGATTCTGGCCGGCGTAGGATGCGGCATCTATCCGAGCGTCGAGGCGGCGTGCGACCGTCTGATTCAGGAAAAAGAGCGGACAGCGCCGTTGAAGGAAACGGTGGAGATTTATAAGAAATACCATGCGCTGTACCAGAATCTGTATCGTGATTTAAAAGAGGATTATAAGAAATTAGCGGAATTGCCGTGATGCTACTGTGATAGTATTTAGGAAGTGGTTGGAAAACGCGAAATCCGTTTCCGGCAGCATGGAAACGAGTAGAGACGATTATGTAAGAGGAGGATTTTCATATGATTCAGAACACACCAACTGTAAAAATCGGTATCGTTGCGGTCAGCCGTGACTGTTTCCCGGAAAGTTTGTCGGTCAACCGACGCAAAGCGCTGGTGGAGGCGTATGCGGCGAAATATGAGGCGGCGGATATTTACGAATGTCCGGTCTGTATCGTGGAGAGCGAGATTCATATGATGCAGGCGCTGGAGGATGTGAAGAAAGCGGGCTGTAACGCGCTGGCGATCTATCTGGGAAATTTCGGACCGGAGATTTCCGAGACACTTCTGGCGAAGCATTTTGATGGGCCGTGTATGTTTATCGCGGCGGCGGAGGAGAGCAAGGACAATCTGATTCAGGGGCGCGGCGACGCATACTGCGGCATGTTAAACGCCAGCTACAACCTGAAACTCCGCAACATCCGGGCCTATATTCCGGAAGAGCCGGTTGGGACGGCAGAGGAATGTGCAGAGCGTATCCATGAGTTCTTACCGATCGCGCGCGCGATCATCGGCCTGTCCGAGCTTAAAATTATCAGCTTCGGTCCGCGCCCGTTAAATTTCCTTGCCTGCAATGCGCCGATCAAGCAGCTTTATAACCTGGGCGTTGAGATCGAAGAAAACTCGGAGCTGGATTTGTTTGAGGCGTTCAAAAAACATGAGGGCGATGCGCGTATTCCAGATATCGTAAAAGATATGGATCAGGAGCTGGGAGCAGGGAATAAGAAGCCGGAAATCCTCTCCAAACTGGCGCAGTATGAGCTGACGCTTCTGGACTGGATCGAGGAACATAAAGGATACCGTAAATACGTAGCGATCGCTGGAAAATGCTGGCCGGCATTCCAGACACAGTTTGGATTTGTGCCATGTTATGTCAACAGCCGCCTGACCGGACGGGGCATTCCGGTATCGTGTGAGGTAGATATTTACGGCGCACTCAGCGAGTACATCGGAACCTGCGTGAGCGAGGAGGCAGTGACCCTTCTTGACATCAACAATTCAGTTCCGGCAGACCTTTACAAAGACGAGATTGCCGGACGGGCAGATTATCGGCAGAACGAGACCTTTATGGGATTCCACTGCGGCAATACACCGTCGAGAAAGCTGTCCTTCTGTGAGATGAAATATCAGCTCATCATGGCGCGTTCGCTTCCACAGGAGGTAACACAGGGCACACTGGAAGGCGATATTGCACCGGGACCGATCACGTTCTACCGTCTGCAGAGTACGGCGGACAACATCCTGCGGGCCTATATCGCACAGGGTGAGGTGCTTCCGGCCGCAACGCATTCCTTTGGTTCCATCGGTATTTTCGCGATTCCGGAGATGAACCGTTTCTACCGCCATGTCCTGATCGAGAAAAACTTCCCGCATCACGGCGCAGTGGCATTTGGGCATTTTGGAAAAGCGCTGTATGAGGTATTTAAGTACATCGGCGTAGAGCCGGAGGAGATTGGATTTAACCAGCCGAAGGGAATGCTTTATAAGACCGAGAATCCATTTGCCTGAAACGATATTTTTGGAAATGAAAGTGCCATAAGAGAATGACGGATAAGCAGTGAAACCATAAGACAATAAAAAGAATATTTGCTGATTTCTCCTGAACGTGATACACTTATAGATAAGCTGTATCGGCTGTCGATCACGACCGTTTCGGCGGTGTGAAAATGAGAAATTCCGGCACCGGAGGCTTTCGGAGTCACGATCATGCGACCGTGCGAAAGTTCCGGTGCCGTTTTTATTTCAAGAGAGTATTTTTGAGCGGTATTTGAGAAAGGAAACAGGAGATGGATGATAAAAAAATAGCCGTGCTGATCGATGCGGAAAATGTGTCCGGCAAATATATTAAGCTGATTTTGGATGAGGTCAGCAATTACGGCAGCGCGACGTACAAGCGCCTTTACGGCGATTTCCAGACACCGAGTGTGCGGGCGTGGATGAAGAACCTGCGCGATTACGCGATCACGCCGGTTTTCCAGTACAATTATACACAGGGGAAAAATGCCTCCGATTCGGCGCTGATCATCGACGCGATGGATATTTTATATTCGGGCAATGTGGACGGCTTCTGCATCGTCACTTCGGACAGTGATTTTACGAAGCTGGTGCTCCGCCTGCGTGAATCGGGCATGACGGTGATCGGCATGGGCGAGCGCAAGACGCCGAATGCGTTTGTCTCGGCGTGCGAGACGTTTAAATTCCTGGATATCTTATTAAACGATGAGAATCCGTCGCAGAATCCGTCTCTGCCGCAGACACGCAAGGAGGGTGAGGCAGATGCTTCCAGAAAGGAAGCAGAGAAAGAAAGCGATCCGAATGCGGTCAGCAATATTCCGGATATGGAGGAGATGGAGAAGGAGATTATTTCGATCATTAACACCCATGCGGATGACGATGGCTGGGTGGATTTATCGGAGCTGGGAGACAATCTTCCGAAGCGTGTGCCGGGATTTGACCCGCGAAATTATAAATGTACGAAGTTAAAGCAGTTTATCGAGCTGTTTGATTCCGTTGAGGTTCGGTCGGCGCGCAATCCACACAATAAGATTCTGTCGATCATCTATGTGCGCGTGAAGCAGAAAGAAGAAAAGCCGGTACTTTCCAAAGTGCGGCGCGGCAGAAAGCGGAAGAAGGAGGCCGACGCGGGGGAAGAGTAGGCGTGCTTCGTATGAGAATAAAAGGTTGCAGCAGCGGATGAGATTCGTATGAGAATAAAAAGTTGCAGCGGCTGTGACTGGCATAATAATAAAAGATTGTGAAAGCAGCGATAAAGATAGGCTGTAAATTGAAACATGAAAGATAGCAGAATAGGGGAGACAGGAGAAATGACAAAGGAAGAGCTTGCATTAGAGGTGATTGACCGCCTGAAAAAAGAATATCCGGATGCGGGCTGTACGCTGGACTATAATCAGGCGTGGAAACTGCTTGTCAGTGTCCGTCTGGCGGCGCAGTGTACCGATGCGCGTGTCAATGTGGTAGTCAAAGGATTGTTTGAGAAATATCCAAATGTGGCGGCACTGGCCGATGCCCCGGTGGAGGACATCGAGGCGATTGTAAAGCCGTGCGGCCTGGGACACAGCAAGGCGCGGGATATCAGCGCCTGTATGAAGATGCTGCGCGACGAGTACGGCGGGAACGTGCCGGATGATTTTAACGCCCTCTTAAAGCTTCCGGGCGTTGGAAGAAAGAGCGCGAACCTGATTATGGGGGATGTCTTTGGAAAACCGGCGATCGTCACGGACACGCACTGTATCCGTCTGGTAAACCGGATCGGGCTGGTAGATGGCATCAAGGATCCGAAGCGCGTGGAGATGGCGCTCTGGAAGCTGATCCCACCGGAGGAAGGCAGCGATTTCTGCCATCGCCTGGTGTACCATGGGCGTGAAATCTGCACGGCGCGGACGAAGCCGTACTGCGACAAGTGCTGCCTGCAGGATATCTGCGCGAAGGCGGGCGTGTAGAGATAAAAGAAAAAATTGACGCAGGAAGCACAGTTACCTGTTCAGCCAGCGGGAATAAGAACGCTTGAAGGAACCGAGAAAATAGCTGCAGGCAGGGAAAGAATGACGGGAGGCAGAAAAATGGACACAGAACGGCAGGAGACGGCGGATTGGCGCATCGTCTGGCAGATGTTTCTTCCGTGTGTTATCAGCGATTTGATTGGCGGATGTGTGGAAGTGCTGGGACATCTGGACGGAAATGCGGGAAGAATCGTTTCGTCCCTGCTTACATTTGCTGTGAGTTATCCATTTTACTGGCGAAGAGTAAGAAAAAAGGAAGAGAACCGGCGCATAGCGGATGCAACCAGTATGAAAGAGCAGGTTTCTTCACAGGCAGAGAGAAAAAAGAAAGAAAAAAGTGGATATTTCTGGGGAAAAGTGCCGGATGTGTGGAAAATTTTTCTAGGGGCGGCTGCGTTCAGTTTTGTGTTTAACATGATTTTCTGGAAATTAGAAACAATGGGGATTTGTCCGGGACTATTTCAAGTGGAAAAACAGGTTCGGATGAGTGGGGAGGCGGCCGCTTTATTTTCCGGCTCCCTATGGCAGCAGTTCCTTCTCATGGGTGTTGCGGCCCCGCTTTCCGAAGAACTGCTGTTTCGCGGCATTCTATTTGAACGCCTGCGTGTGGCGCTCCCATTTTTCTGGGCGGCGCTTGGTTCTGCGGCATTTTTCGGGCTGGTGCATGGCAACTGGGCACAGGGAATCTATGCGGCACTCATGGGACTTGTGCTGGCGTGGCTGTATGAAAAAAAAGGACGCCTGTGGGAGCCGGTGCTCTTTCACAGTGCGGCGAATCTGACATCGCTGCTGATGCAGTGGATGCTTTAGCACTTGTAAAGCTATAAAATGTTAGTATGTAGATTCGCACAGAGTTTTTTGCGCTACTTTGGTGGCTGATTTGTCTCAGTCAACCCGGGTGCTTGAAGGATGTATATTGTGCCTGCCTTAGAGTTTGGGAACAACAGATAAATATTATTTCATATAATCAAATCAATCAAATAAAAAAATCCGAGGACACATGATTAGGTTTACTCGAAAGAAAAGATAGGAGGAGAGGACACGATGCTTTCATTTGCAAGTGATTACACAGAAGGGGCCTGCGAGGAGATACTCCAGAAACTGGTAGAGACGAACCGGGAGAGTCTTCCGGGATATGGCATGGATAAATATTGCCAGAGTGCCGCGAGAAAGATTCAGGAGGCAACCGGATGCCCGGAGGCGGAGGTTTATTTTCTGGTGGGCGGCACCCAGACGAATGCGGTCGTGATCAACGGTATTCTGGCGCCTTATGAGGGCGTAGTGGCAGCGCAGACCGGACATGTGAGTATTCATGAGGCTGGGGCGATCGAGTATACCGGCCATAAGGTGTTGCAGTTGCCGGAAAAAGATGGAAAAATCGATCCGGCGGATCTGCAGGAATATCTGCAGAATTTTGAGGCGGATGGAAATCACGATCACATGGTATTTCCGGGAATGGTGTATCTTTCCCATCCGACGGAATACGGAACCTTATACAGCCGGAAGGAACTGCAGGCGATCTCGGAGATCTGCCGCTCGTATGAAATCCCGCTCTATCTGGACGGAGCACGGCTGGGATACGGCCTGGCAGGCGAAGGAAATGATCTGAGTCTTTCGGACATTGCACATCTGTGCGATGTATTTTATATCGGAGGCACGAAAGTGGGGGCACTCTGCGGTGAGGCGGTTGTGTTTGGAGAGAAAAAGAATGTTCCGGCCCATTTCATCACCCGGATCAAGCAGCAGGGTGCACTGCTGGCTAAGGGGCGCCTGCTGGGAATCCAGTTTGATGTGCTGTTTACGGACGGACTGTACGAGCGTCTGGGACGCCATGCGGTAGAGATGGCGACGGCTTTAAAGAAGGGACTGAAACAGCGGGGATATACATTTTTCCGTGAATCACCGACCAATCAGCAGTTTGTGGTGCTGGAGAATCAGCAGATGGAACAGATTGAGAGAGAGGTTTCCGTTAGCTTCTGGGAGCGGTATGACGAGGATCACACGGTCGTCCGCTTTGCGACAAGCTGGGCGACCAGGGAGGAAGACCTGAAACATCTGTGGGAAATTCTGGATCGGATTGAGGCAGAAAGAGAGTAGCAGCGATGGAACGTAATGTAACGATGGAAGAAATTTCAGACGGAAAGCTGTATAGCCGGGAGGATATGGTAAAAGCCGGATGCGATGACTGCCGGGGCTGTTCGGCGTGCTGCCACGGAATGGGAAATTCGATTGTACTGGATCCGTATGATGTATATCGCCTGACCGCCCTGCGCGGGGATACGCTGGAACATCTGCTGGAGGAGAAAAAGGTGGAGTGGAACGTTGTGGACGGACAGATTCTTCCGAACCTGGCGCTCCAGGGCGGGGCGGATGAAGCCTGCGGGTTCCTCGATGAGACGGGGCGCTGCCGGATTCATGCCTATCGTCCGGGCATCTGCCGCCTGTTTCCGCTGGGCCGCTTTTATGAAAATGGGAGTTTCCAGTATTTCCTTCAGATTCATGAGTGCAAAAAGGAAAACCGGACGAAAGTTAAAGTGAAAAAATGGATCGATACGCCGGATTTA
>JBNMLY010000035.1:0-19939 GCA_050875065.1 Otoolea sp.
ATCTACATCCAGTCCCTTAGAAACACTTACATAGTATCCCAGCAGCTGCAGCGGCACAACCGCTAAGCTCGGTGTGAAGTGTTCGTCGGTCTTCGGTACATAGACTGCGAAATCAACTGTATCTTCTACGTTGTAATTGCCTGCGGTTGTGAGGCCCATGAGGTAGGCGCCGCGGCATTTTACTTCTACCATGTTGCTGATCATCTTCTCGTACAGAGCTTCCTGGGTCAGAATGCTGACTACGAGGATGCCGTCTTCGATCAGGCTGATGGTTCCGTGTTTTAATTCTCCGGCTGCGTATGCCTCGGAATGAATGTAGCTGATCTCTTTTAATTTCAGGCTGCCTTCCAGGCTGACTGCATAGTCGATACCGCGGCCGATGAAAAATACATCTTTTGCATTCGCATATTTTGCTGCAAACCACTGGATACGCTCTTTGTCATCTTCCAGCAGCTTCGCAATCTGATCCGGCAGCTCCTGCAGGGCTGCCAGCAGCTCTTCGTATTTCTCTTCCGTGATGGTTTCACGCACATGAGCAAACTGCACACCTAAAAGGTATCCGGCAATGAGCTGTGTACTGTATGCCTTGGTAGTCGCTACTGCGATCTCTGGACCTGCCAGCGTGTAGAATACATGATCTGCCTCACGCGCGATCGTAGAACCCACTACATTGACGATCGCCAGCGTCGTCACACCCTGGCTCTTAGCCAGACGCATCGCTGCCAGGCTGTCTGCCGTCTCACCCGACTGGCTGATGATGATAACCATGCTGTCCTCTTCCAAAATCGGGTTGCGGTAACGGAACTCAGACGCCAGCTCGACGCGAATCGGAATGCGTGCCAGATCTTCAATCACATACTGCGCTGCCACACCTGCATGATAAGCAGAACCACACGCTACGATATAAATACGTTTTAACGAACGAATCACATCATCAGAAAGTCCTGCCTCTGTCAGATCGATATGACCGTCGCGGATCACGGAATTTAACGTATCCCGAACCGCACGCGGCTGCTCATGGATCTCCTTGATCATGAAATGCTCATAACCTCCCTTTTCAGCAGCTTCTGCATCCCACTCAATCGTCACAAGTTCTTTCTGAATCTCTTCCTGATCAATATTATAGAAAGTAACCTCTCCCTTATGTAAGCGTCCCAGCTCCTGATTGCCGATGTAATATACCTTGCGGGTATACGGAAGCAATGGCGGAACGTCAGATGCGATAAAGGATTCTCCGTCCCCTACACCGATGATCATCGGGTTATCCTGACGGGCTACGTAGATTTCCTCCGGATACTCCTTGAACATAACCGCCAGCGCATATGTGCCGCGGATGCGCATCATGGCACGTGCCATAGCATCAAGAGGACCAGCATTATACTTCTTATAATAATGATCCACCAGCTTTACCGCTACCTCTGTATCTGTATCCGAATAAAAAGTATATCCATTTTTAATCAACTTTTCGCGAATTTCCTGATAATTCTCGATAATTCCATTGTGAACTGCCACTACACTGCGATCCTCTGTGCAGTGTGGATGTGCATTGTTCTCAGATGGCTCACCATGCGTCGCCCAGCGGGTGTGGCCGATGCCGCAGGTACCTCTCATTGCGCGGCCATTGTCCGTCTTCTCTGCCAACGCGCGCAGACGTCCCTTGGCTTTTACCACTTCCGGAAGATTGTCACCATCCCGAACCGCCAAGCCAGCCGAATCATATCCTCTATACTCTAATTTCTCCAATCCTGCCAGCAAAACAGGTGCCGCCTGTCTGTCTCCTGTATATCCTACAATACCACACATATTTTGATTCCTCCTTTTCTCCCTCAGGGATCCTGCATTTATCTCTACTATATACTTCGCTGAATCCCCGTCTCCGTACCATCCCACAAAAATGTCCTCATTTGCAAAATGACCATTCAAATGACTATCGTACTATATAATATGCTTCTTATGCTCAAATCGCTCCTGCCTTTTTATAGCCAACAAGTGCATTTTACGTTCTTTTATACACATACTTTTTTATTATATCAAAAAAATTAATTCTTGTCAGCATTCAAACTACTCTTTTTTGCATTACTCTTTTATCTTTTCTCCTGCGGCTGCCCATACTTCTCTTCCAGATACGCTGCATAGTACGACGGATTAAAATCCTCTCCCGTCATATCACGCAAAATCTGACGGCTGTTCTTTAATTTTCCATATTGGTGGATATTCTTTCTCAGATATTCGCGGATTGCTTCCAAATTTCCTTCTTCCAGAAGCTTTTCTACCGGCAGTTCTTTCTTCATCTGATGATAAATCTGCGCGCCGAAGGCATTTCCCAGTGCATAGGAAGGAAAATATCCAATCGATCCCTGCGACCAGTGAATATCCTGCAGTACGCCCTCCCGATCCGTGGATGGGCGTACCCCCAGGTATTCCTCATACTTATCATTCCAGATCTGTGGCACCTTCTCCACCTCCAGATCATCCTCGATCAGCATTTTCTCAATTTCATAGCGCACCAGCACATGAAGCGGATAAGAAAGCTCATCCGCCTCCGTCCGGATCAGCCCCGGAATAGTCTTGTTGACCGCCGCCAGAAATGCATCCAGACTCGTCTCTGTCAGCGGGCTTCCAAACATCTGCGCCACTTTTCCATAAATCGGCTTCCAGAACGCATGACTGCGTCCCACGATATTCTCAAAGAAACGAGACTGGCATTCGTGCATTCCCATCGAAGTTCCCTGTCCGACCAGCGTCTGCGTCAGGTCATCGCGGATACCAAACTCATAGATAGCGTGCCCCGTCTCATGCAGCACGGAGAAAATGGAAGAATCAATCCGTTTCTGATAATGCGTCGTGATCCGGACATCATGATTGTGCAGGTTCGTCGTGAACGGATGGGCACTGAGTGCCAGCACGCCCAGGTCAAAATCAAAGCCTTCATATTCCGCCAGAAAGCGCGCCGCCTCTGCCTGTGCCGTCTCTGGATAATCTGCTGATAAAAAATCGTCCGGTATTGTCTTTGAACGCTCTGCCGACTCTTTCAAAAGCGGCACGATTTTCTCTTTCACCAGCTCAAAAAATGGATCTAACACTTCCATATTAAATCCTTTTTCATAAGTATCCAGCATCACATCGTAAAGCTTCTGTCCCGGCTTCGCCCGGTACGATGCAAACTTCTTCTGATAGGAAATAATTTCCTTTAAAACTGGGGCAAACGAGGCAAAATCATTCTCCTCACGCGCCCGCGTCCAGATTCCCGTCGCCCGTGCCGTAAGCTCTGTATACGCGCGGTATTCCTCTGGCGGAATGCAGGAAAGCCGCTCCTGCTCCTCGGCCGCCTCCCTGAGAATCGCCGACTGCACTTCGTCAAATACGCCCGCATCCTCTTTCTCCGCCGCTTGGCAAGCGTCCAGCAGCTGCTTAAAACGAGCCGATGCAAGAATCTCCTGATACTGTTCTGAAAGAGAGCCAATCACCCGCGCCGTATGTTCTGCCGCCCCCTTCGGCGCCAGTGTCTCATCATCCCACTCAAACAAAACCATCGACGTCTGAAGCGCCATCGCCCGCTCCAGGAGAGACTGCAGCTCCTCAAACTGTTTTTTCACATTCTGATTCTTCTGTTCTGCCTGTGCCATTTTCCTGCCTCCTGCCATTCTATATCCTGATATTGGATCAAAAAGTCTTTGCTTCCGCAATTTTCATATCATTTAAACAGTAAATTTTGCCTATTCCATTCGCCCATTCCACTTTTATCTGTATTCTTTTGTAATATGAACCATTTCCTTCTTCATCATACCAGATTTTCTTCCTTCTGTTTCTTAGATCTTTCTTATGAATTTCTCATGATTCTATTATTTTCCAGCATTTACTCGATCTGTCTGTCCATTCTTCCCTCTGGCATTCACACCCCCGCACTCCCAGCAGTCTGCAGCTCCCGACGCATTACGACTCATACGTTGTGCAAAACACATCTGGATTTTGCCGATGCTTCGCATTCCGAATACAAACGTTTCCAACCTTGCATAATCATACAAAACGCGGTATACTAAAATCAGTTTAAATCATATGCATAAAGCTGGTTCCCGGCATACGGACGCATGCCGCCAATCAACTTCCATGCGCACACCAGGACAGGAGGGATTGCAGATGATCGAAGCAACGAGCTGCGGCGGTGTGGTTATATTCCGGGGGAAATTACTCGTTCTCTACAAAAATTACCGGAACAAATACGAGGGCTGGGTTCTCCCCAAGGGAACCGTAGAACCGGGCGAAGACTTCAAGCAGACCGCCCTCCGAGAGGTTCATGAAGAGACCGGCGTCGCCGCCTCCATCATCAAATACATCGGCAAAAGCCAGTATACCTTCAATACTCCTCAGGATACCATCGAAAAGACTGTACACTGGTACCTGATGATGGCGGACAGCTACTACAGCAAGCCGCAGCGCGAAGAATACTTCGTCGATTCCGGCTACTACAAATTTTACGAAGCCTACCACCTTCTGAAATTTTCCAACGAAAAACAGATTCTAGAGAAGGCTTACAATGAATATCTGGATCTGAAAAAGGCAAATTTGTGGGGGAATCGAAAATACTTTTAAAGCAAACAGCATTCGATGAGAGAAAAGCACTCTCATCAAATGCTGTTTTGCTCTTTAGTAGGAAAGTTCTCGTCGACCTTTCCTATAATCAAAAAAAACACCCCGCCCGCTGCACAAAGCCAACGAACAGGGTGTTTAAAAAGGGGAGGATAAGTATTCAAAAATTTCTCTTTCGTGATACTAACAGTATGACCCGCTTTCGGAAATCTATACATCCCCATCCATATATTTTATTTTTTTCCGCTCATCGTTCTTCCCAGCTATATTTTTTTAATCATCCCCGTTTCCCCGTTGCATTCTTTGCATCTTTCCGATACAATAGATACGTTTTGAGTTGTATTTTTTATTTTATTTTCTTTTTCAAAAAGGACAACTTGTTCCTTTTCCACTCAAAACCCGTTCACTCATTGTAAAAAGGAAACGCAGGCATCCCTATCCCACGCTCCTTTTCGCGATGCCCGCTTTAAGCGCAATGTCTGTTTTTACTTTTACACTTTGACAAGGAGATTTACTTCATGAAAAACACGAAAAAAAACATTTTGGTTGGACAATCCGGCGGCCCGACCGCTGTGATCAATGGCAGCCTTTACGGCGTCATCCGCGAAAGCGCGCGCCACAGTGAAACCGTCGGCTGCGTCTATGGCATGATCCACGGTATCGAAGGATTCCTCGCCGATTCCTTCTTAAACCTCTCTGAATCACTCTCCGAAGAAGATTTAGAGCTTCTCCGCCTGACGCCGGCCGCCTACCTCGGCTCCTGCCGCTTTAAACTCCCGGAAGATTTATCCGCCAGCTTCTACCGCGTCCTTTTTGAAAAGCTGGAACGCCTGAACATCGGCTGGTTCTTCTATATCGGCGGAAATGATTCCATGGACACGGTCAGCAAACTGTCCCGTTATGCGAGACAGATCGAAAGTCCCATCCGCTTTATCGGCGTCCCCAAAACCATCGATAACGATCTGGTTTTAACCGACCACACGCCAGGGTATGGAAGCGCCGCGCGCTACGTTGCCACCTCCGTCCGGGAGATTGCGCTGGATGCTTCCGTATACCAGCAGAAATCCGTTACGATCATCGAAATCATGGGACGCCATGCAGGGTGGCTGACCGCCGCTTCCGCCCTGGCGCGCAGATATAAGGGGGACAATCCGCTTCTCATTTACCTGCCGGAGGCTCCGTTTGAATTAGCCCAGTTTCATTCCGACCTAACACAGGCACTTGAAAAGACCGCCAATGTCATCGTCTGCGTTTCAGAAGGAATCCGCGATCACGGCGGCCGTTTTATCTGCGAATATGCCACGGAAGCCCAGATCGATACCTTCGGACATAAGATGTTAACAGGCTGCGGTAAAATCCTTGAAAATTATGTGCGAAGCCAATTTGGCGTTAAAGTACGCTCCGTCGAACTGAATGTCAGCCAGCGCTGCTCTGCTCTGTCCGTCTCGGGAACCGATCTCAGGGAAGCGGAGCTAGCCGGGCGTTTCGCTGTCCAGGCTGCTCTGGGCGGTCACACGGGACAGATGGTGGCATTCGAGCGCACCTGCCGCACGGCCGCCTCTCCTGCGGATGCCCTGTCAAATGATGCCCCGCTGCCAGAACTGGCTTACTCTATCCAGCCAGTTCTCAAAGATGTCAATCTCATCTGCAACCAGGAGAAGAAAGTTCCCGCTGAATGGATCACAAGCAATGGCACGGATGTCAGCGATGCATTCCTTTCCTACGCGCGCCCGCTGATCCAGGGGGAAGTTTCCCACATCATGGAAAACGGGCTTCCAAACTATTTATACCGTTCCAAATAGCCAGAGTAAATCGAATGCCCCGTGAAGCATTTCTCGCTTCCACTCCCTGATACATCAAACAGCCCACCCCAGAAACGGAATATATGTTTTCCCATCTCCGGGGCGGGCTGCCCTCTAAAATTTTCGTATGTTATTCTTCACATTCCCGCACTTCCACACCATCGTAGAAAAAGGTCAGGATTTCCTCATACGTCTTCCCTTCCCTTGCCATCTCCTGGGCACCATTCTGGCTCATACCGACGCCGTGGCCATAACCGCCGCCCCAGAAGGTAAAGGTACGGATTCCTTTTTCTTCATCCCTGGCCGTCTCATCCACCGCAAAGAAGGCACTCGGAAGCGTCGTCCAGCCAGTCAATTCCGTTCCATCGTTTTTCTTGTAAACCAGCGATTCGGAACCGAGGACGCTGCGAATCTGACTCTGTCCTTTTAAGGTTTTCGTTCCCTCGCTGCCTACCACCTGTACCGTTTGGGCAATGCCGCCGGTTCCGCGCGACGTCACAAAAATCCCCTGAATCTCACCGATCGTATCGATCTTCTGCTGCAATTTTTTATTGGTAATCGTCGTTCTCCAGCGATACATGGGAAACGAAGAATCATAATTTGCTTCTCCCTGCCCCTGGATCAATTTGAGAAAAGTCGCATTATCCGTCAAATCCGGGATCTCCTTTTTTTCTGTCAGACCAATCCCCTTCAGGTAAGGAACTTCCTCCCGGCTCGCTCCCCAGATCGTTCCATCCGTTGAGTAACCGCAGGACGTTGAAAAATAATACGTCTCAGCCGGTGTATCTTCATAATACACGATCTTTCCATCCGTCTCTTTCACGGCCAGATTCGTCCGTTCACTGGACTGCGTATTATTGTATACCTGATAGTTGGTACTGTCATCCACATGCGCCCCGTAACGGCTGTACGCATTCGCCTTAATCTGACGGTACGCATACGTCCTCGCACAGACCGCCTGCGCTTTCAACGCCTCCAGTTCATAGCTCGAAGGCATCTCACTCGGCACAACCCGTGTCAGATAATCCTCGACATCCAGCTCATTGATCAAAAGCAGCCCCTCCGACTCTTCACTTAACTCAAAACTGCCAAAGTACTGCGGTGTTCCCTGCGCGCGCTTTGTACTCAAAATCCGGATTTCCTTTTGCGGCTCCTCAATAGTAACTTTCATGCGCCCCTCTTCCAACCGATCATCCCCCGGACTGACGGAAAGTCGGGTTCCCGGACTTAATGTTTCTTCCGAATCCCCCCAGGTCACATGCATGATGCTGTCCGACTGTAAAACCACTTTTGTGTGAAACAGGGACGAATAGTCGTCATTCATGATTAGAACCCGGATATTCGTCGCAGAAAAATCGTGGTTCAACAGGGCTGCACAGACTTTTTTGCCAGCCACAACAAATTTTCCCAGATCATATCCGACAAGGACGTCCCGCTTCTTCTGCTCTTTTACCACCCCATATGTCTTGTATACCTTAAAATCATCGTCCAAACGCAGCGTTCCATATCCCTCAATCTCAATCGTATCCTCTTTGACCGACAGGACTTTCCCCTCGATCAAATCTTCTTTGAGGGACAGTTTTCGGATCTTTCCCCTATCCAGTTCCACATCCGCCAAAACGCCATCTGTCCGATCTTTCAGTTTTTCTTCCATCGGAAATGTACGGACAATCGTTCCAATATACAATTTCATCTCATTGGACGCATCCGGCACAATCCAGACATTCTTATATGTAACTTTTTCGGACTGCACCTCACACAGTGTAATTATCGCGTCGCCACGCACATACACCTCAATCTTCCGGTCAATGCAGGCGTCCAGGGAAACGCCCTCAAAATTCATCCTTCCCTGATCGGTATACGCCGTCCAGGCAGCCGCCTCCTTCACATTTTTCGGGGTTCCATATAAAACCAGTTTTTCCTTTTTTACTGCCCCCTCCAAGTCTGCCCGTTTCAAAAACGATTCATAGAAAAGCCACCACTCTTCTTTCGGCATCGCCTTTTTATATTTATTTTTGGAAATGTTTAACGCGCTGGAAAGTCCCTTGGAAACACGCTCGGCGGCATAAGCTGCCTCACCGTAAGTCAGCGCTCCCATGGCATACCCCTTGTTTACCGTCTCTTCCCCTGGATCCAGATAACCTTCCTCTATCATATAATCCACGTACTTGGCATACCATTCATCCTGATCGGCCGTCCCAAAATGGCTTCCATGTTCTCCCTGCGATGTCACAATCTCATCCCGATCGGCAAAGGTTAACGCCATAGCTTTGGAAGCCATGGCGCGTGAAATGTCGTGATCCGAGTGATCCAAAAATACAATCGCAAGAAGTAAAATTGCCAGAAAAGCCGGAATCGCCACTGCCCAGTAAACCAGTTTTTTCGTTGTCAAAGACAGAACTGCCCTCTTCCACCTGCCTGTTTTGTTTTCCATTTTTTCTCCATCCGCCCGCCGCCGGTTTATGTACGCCGCGGCAGGTCTTTTTCCTTCATCGTTTTTTACAGCGGCAGCGGCTCCTTCCCCTGCCAGGCTATATACTATTGTCTTATGTATTCTATTGGAATTTATTCCGGATGTTCCGAAATCTCCCTGTCTCTACTTTTCCTTTAAATCTAAAAACTTCCCTGTCTTCTCATCAATATGATCTAATCTCCTGTATTCATCCGTCCCCATCGGTAATCTCCGGTGCCGCAATGCCCGATGTACGGCACGGGCAATCAAGTCATAGATAACGGCAAACGCCGGAACCGCAATAATCATACCAATAAATCCAAAGAGCCCACCGAAAAACAGGATCGAAAACAGAACCCAAAAGCTGGAAAGTCCCGTCGAATTTCCCAGAATCTTTGGTCCCAGTATATTTCCATCAAACTGTTGAAGCAGCAAAATCCAGATCAGGAAATAAACGCACTGGAGCGGACTTACCAGAAACACCAAAAATGCCGCCGGTACTGCCCCGATAAATGGTCCAAAAAACGGAATCACGTTCGTCACCCCGATAATCACGCTGAGAAGCATCGGGAACGGCATATTTAAAATCGTTACCCCGATAAAACAGATGATACCGATGATAATGGAATCCACCAGCTTTCCGATGATAAATCCGCCAAACATCTGGTTTACGAACCGGAGTTCCTCCACCACCGCATTCGCCATCTTCAAATTCAGGCATCCATAAATAATTTTCTTTCCCTGCGCCGCCAGTGTATCCTTGATATTCAACAGATACACCATGACAATCAGTCCGATCAGCCAGTTCTTGACAAATCCCAGAATTCCCAAAAGGCTGCTGGATACCCCCGTCACGATCTGTCCGATCCGGTTCATATCAAGGTTTATAAAGGATTTCTCCACCCAGTTCTGAAACAGAACCAGGTTATTCTCCAGACTGCTCAGAACCATATTTTCTATCTCCGGATTATTCTTTAAAACCCGCTGAATCCAGGCGTATACATTCTGCACATACAGTGGAAAGGAATCCTGAATCCCCACCAGACTCTCAATCAATTGAGGAATCATGAGCTGGAACATCCCCACCACCACAAGGACCACCATCGCCAGGCTGGCCACGGTTCCAAGCATCCTAGCGATGCTGGCAGTATATTTCTCATTCTTTACAATCGGCTTCAACGCCTTTCCCACCGTTTTCGCCGTCCAGTTATAAGTCGGGGAAGTCAGATATGCCAGAACCGCCCCGCAGAGAATCGGTGCTAAAATTTTCATAATCCGCCCAACTCCCGCCGATACCGCATCCCAATGCTGGATGCTGAACCACAACAGAATGCAGACTGCAATGACCGCTACTGCTGTCACTCCCGTATAAATGTATTCTTTCAAATCTCTTTTTTCCATGCCGCGTTTTTATCCTGCTCCTCTTTGTTTAACTGTCCTATGGTTCTTTCCAAAATAATTACGTTTCCTTAACATATACGCTCTTACAGAGAAAGCAGCGATCGCTCGCTGCTTTTATCCTTTGTAACCCCAAAATGCCGGCTCTTACCATATTGACGCCTAGCGCTGCTAGGTGGGCAACCTCACTTAAACTTCTGCCTTCCACTCGGAGGCGGCTTGACATCCGCTTAAAAATATTGGAATCCCGTTAGTCAAAATGTAGGTTCAAAAAAAGTAAGAGTTATCGAGCATCCCAGGAATTACAAATATTCTCTTTTGATATGGCTATTATACCGCAAGTCAGCTGCTTTTTCAAGTTCCATTTTCTGATAATCGTTCTAGATTGGTTACTGTTTACGCGTTGCGCAAACAGCAACGGATTTTGCCGATGCTTCGCATTCCAAATCGGCAAAATCTGCTGCCATCACTGTATCGTACGGCATTTTCAGTTCAGAAAATGCCTACCCGTGTGCAATAACCTAGATTGTCACTATTTGTGTTACTGTTCACACATTGTGCAAACGATATGTGGATTTTGAAACTCCATTGGATGGGAAACCGGCGCCGCCTAGAGAATCTTCTCCAGGAAACTGGTTCCCGCCGTCTCTCCCGGAACGCCCAGATAATCCAGGATCGTCGCCGCAATATCCGCAAATGTTTTTCTTGTCCCCAAGTTGACGCCTGCCCGAATTGGCTTTCCAGCGATGACAAGCGGCGTATATTCCCTGGAATGGTCCGTGGATGGCGTGCTTGGATCGCAGCCGTGATCCGCAGTAATCATCAAAATATCCTCCTCGCCCATCGCCGCCAGAAGTTCCGGCAGACGGTTATCAAAATACGTCAGCGCTTTCGCATACCCCTCGACGTCGTTTCTGTGCCCGTAAAGCATATCGTAGTCAACCAGGTTGGTAAAGCAGATGCCGTCAAACGCACGTTTTGCATACTGTAACGTCTTATCTATCCCATCCGCGTTGTCCACCGTCCGGACCATATCCGTGATTCCGCGCCCCGCAAAAATATCGTTGATCTTGCCGACTGCCAACACTTCCTGTCCGGCCGCCTTGATCCAATCCAGCATCGTCGCTTTCGGCGGCTCCAGTGAATAATCATGGCGTCTGGAAGTACGTCGGTACGGCCATTCTCCCTCAAACGGGCGTGCGATCACACGACCTACCCCGTATGCCCCCGTACAGAGGCGTCTGGCAATCTCGCAGTCACGGTACAGTTCTTCCACCGGAACCACCGCTTCATGCGCCGCTATCTGGAAGACACTGTCCGCCGAGGTATAGACAATCAGCTTTCCCGTCTCCATATGTTCGCGCCCGAACGCTTTGATTACCTCCGTGCCGGAATATGGACGGTTGCACAGCACGCCGCGCCCCGTCTCTTTTTCAAATGCCTCCAAAAGCTCCTCTGGAAATCCATCAGGAAAGGTCGGAAGCGGCTGCTCTGATACAACGCCCGCAATCTCCCAGTGCCCGATCGTCGTATCCTTTCCCTGTGAACGCTCTGTCAACCGCGCAAACGCCCCAAGCGGCTCTTTTACGCCCTCCCGGCAAGTCACGCCGTCTATATTAAAAAATCCAAGTTTCTGCATATTCGGCATCGAAAAATACGGGCTGGTGGCGGCCGCCGCGATCGTGTTGCTTCCCGCATCCCCGAACCGATCCGCATCCGGCATTTCTCCAATTCCTACGCTATCAAGGACTGTTAAAAATACTCTTCGCATCATCCATTTCCTCCTTTTTCTGTTTTCTATCTTATTTTGTAACTGTTCCGTCCCCTCACAGTCACAACAGATTTACCTCTGCTATCCCAGTTCTTCCGAACCGCGTTTCCCGCATTCTCCCCGCTCTTCTCTCCACTCTAACAGAAAGTTTCCCAGTTCTTCTACGGTCGCAATCTGGTAATCCGCCCCATTTTCTAAAAACTCCTCGCGCGAACCATATCCATACAGAACGGCCGCACATGGAATTTTATTTTCATGCGCTCCTATTATATCATGTTTCCGGTCGCCAACCATAAGGATCCTCGATTCCTCCGGCGTTGTCTGCAAGCGTTCCAGCGTGTACGCAATCACATCGCCCTTGCGAACCCGGGTCTCCTCCATGTCTGCCCCGCCAACCAGCGTAAAGTATGAGAGCAGATCAAAATGTTCCAAAATCTCAACGGCAAATACTTCCGGCTTTGAGGTCGCAACCGCCAGTGTCAGACCTGCCGCTTTCAAGCGCTCCAACATTTCCCGGATTCCCGGATAGACTTTATTTTCAAACTTTCCCTTGTCTGTAAAGTATTCATGGAAATAGTCGATCGCCCCGCGTACCTGCGCCTCACTAAATCCGTAATATTCCCGGAAACTGTCTGAGAGCGGCGGTCCAATGAACGGACACAGCTTATCCAGATCCGGTTCATCGATCCCATATGCCCGCAGCGCGTACTGGACGGACTTCGTGATCCCCTCCTTCGGATCTGTGAGCGTCCCATCGAGGTCAAATAGTATGATGTGGTTCATATAATTCGTTCTCCTTTTGTAGTCCGCAGTGCAGTACACCAGCTTGAAAAAACTGCTTTTTCCCCGCTGTCGGGCTTCGCCCTATGATCCTATCCAAAAAGCCGGCTGTTTATATGCAAGCACAACGCCGCCGTCTTTCCGTCTTATCTCGCACTGCTCATTGCTTACGGTCATTATCTCATATTTCACGAAAAAAAGGAAGATGGCATTTACCGAGCCATTCTTCCCTTTTCTCCTACTGTCTATTTAAAAAATTCATGTCCGCCATACTGCATGACATAGGTGAGCTTTCCATCAAACCAGCGTACATTGGACGAGGCAGAAATTCCGCGGTTCATAAAGTACAGCGCCCCCTGGGAATAATCTTCTCCCGCCAATGCCCGGTTGACACAGTCAATCGTCTGCTGCGTTACCTGGCAACGGTTGATCGTCCCGTCTAAAACCGGCGAGAACTGGGATGGCTCGTAGACAACTGCCTTCACGTTGTCCGGGAACTTATTGTTCCGGACACGGTTAATGACTACATTCGCTACCAGTATCTTTCCCTTGTCGTCGCATACTCCCGCTTCCGCCTGTACAATTTTCTGCAAAATACGATAGTCCTCATCGCTGTAAGAGATGACCGCTTTTTCCCTGCGCTCCTTCTCCTCCGCTTCCTGCGCCGCCTGTTGGGTCTGCATCCGTACTTCCCGTTCGATTCCCTCTACTTCCAAAGCCTCCTTGGCCAGTTCATCCTGAATCTCCCGCTCCATCCTCTGGCCAATCAAATGTTTACTTTCATCGTTGGATGCCAGAAGCGCTATTTCGGATAAGCCCTCTGTCTCTGTGATTTCTTCTGACTGCAGCATCTCTGTCAGCTCCGTTTCATCCGGACTCTCCCGATACGCCGAAACTACGTTTTTTCCCGTCCCGGCAAAGCTGTTTGAGTGAAATGCTATCACGGCCACAACCGCTGTCCCCGTTATGAGTACAGCCGCGTTTCGATACATCTTTTTTGTGACACGGACAAATAATGTCTTTATAAACTGATAAGCAGTCTGAAGAAATGTGTCAATGCTTGGCATACACTCTCCTCTTTCTATCAGTGCAGTCCTCCCCAAATGGGTTCGACTGCCATTCAACGGTCGCGGCATTCCGCCTGCTGCCCCACTTTTCCTGTCAGGGCCGCCAGCCATTCTTTGCCGCTTTCCTCAAGTGACGGGAGACATTATAGAGGAAATACGGATTCAAAGTCAACGTCTTTTTTACATTTTTGTGACAAATCACGCCAAGATTTAACTCTTTCTTAATATTTATGTGAGTATTTCATAAAGATTTTCGGCTATTTTTTCCTATTTTTATAAAATTTGGCAGGTATACGCATTTATAAATTTTACAAAACTGTTAATTTCTGCCTGCTAAAAAAACAGGCGAAATAAGTCGCCTGTTTTTTATGTCAACTATTTTCTTCCCATACATCCATGTCGGCCAGGTATCTGTCCCCTGATTTGTAACCATCAAAGCAGTCCTATCGTCCCATTTTCATAAGAAACGGACGCCGCTTTTGCAAAATATACGGCTGCTTTTCCACGCTTTCTCCTTAAATCAGCGCCACAAACTGCGCGTCCACATACTTCGCAAGCTCCTCCGGATTCAGGATAACCTGAACGCCTCTCTGACCTGCGCTGATGCTGATTTTGTCGAAAATCTGCGCTGTTTCTTCTATATAAGTAGGAAACTTCTTTTTCATGCCGATCGGGGAACAGCCGCCGCGCATATAGCCGGTCAGCGGAAGCAGTTCCTTCATGTGGATCATCTCCACCTTTTTATCCTTCGAAGCCTTCGCCACTTTTTTCAGATCCAGCTCCTCATCGACCGGGATGCAGCAGACCAGGTAACCGTTCTTGTCGCCCTTTAAAACGAGCGTCTTGAACATCGTGTCGTGATCCATCCCCATTATATCCGCCGCATGACTGCCGGATAAATCATTCTCATCCACCTCATACTCGCCTGCTTCATATTCGATTCCAGCCGCGTCCAGAAGACGCATCACATTCGTTTTTGTCATAAGCGAAATCCTTTCTAAACAGATTTAGTGCATTCCCGCAAAAAGCAAAAACACACTAAATCCAAACCATTATAACTTTTTATTTTTCTTATTTTTGGTTAATATAGTTTACCAGTCCGCCAGCCGTGATGATCTTCTGCATGAACTCCGGGAATGCCTGTCCCTGGAAGCTCTGACCGGTGGTCTTGTCGGTGATCACACCGCTGTCGAAATCAACCTCTACCTCATCGCCAGCCGCGATCGCTTTTGCAGCCTCCGGGCACTCGATGATCGGCAGACCGATATTGATGGAGTTGCGGTAGAAAATACGTGCAAACGTCTCAGCGATGACACAGCTTACACCTGCACACTTAATTGCCAGCGGCGCATGCTCACGGGAAGAACCGCAGCCGAAGTTCTTATTTGCTACGATGATGTCGCCCTTCTGTACCTGATTTACAAACTCTTTATCAATATCTTCCATACAATGTTTGGCCAGCTCGTTGCCATCCGGGGAGTTTAAATATCTTGCCGGGATGATAACGTCTGTATCCACATTGTCTCCATATTTAAAAACGTGTCCATTTGCTTTCATTTCTATATCCTCCTGCGATTTATCCTGTTATTTTGCTATTGTTCGGGCATTCCTCTGCGGCAAATTTCCAATTTCCGCAGTCTCTCTGCTTTTGTTTGAACTTTTACCTGCAAAAGTTTCTCTCATGAACCGTAACATTTTACCTGTCACTGAACTGATACGCTTATTACAGTCCCAGATCTGCCGGTCCGCTCAGTTTTCCGGTTACGGCGCTGGCTGCTGCCACGGCCGGGCTGGCCAGATAAATCTCAGAATCTACATGTCCCATACGTCCTACGAAGTTTCGGTTGGTCGTGGATACACATCTCTCGCCTGCTGCCAGAATACCCATATAACCGCCCAGGCACGGACCACAGGTCGGTGTGCTGACAACGGCGCCTGCCTCGATAAAGGTCTCTAAAAGTCCCTCTTTCATGGACTGTAAGTAGATCGCCTGTGTCGCCGGAATCACGATGCAGCGAAGTCCCTTCTTCACTTTTCTGCCCTTTAAGATCTCTGCTGCGGTACGCATATCCTCGATACGTCCGTTTGTACAGGAACCGATGACTACCTGGTCGATCTCCAGATCGCCTGCCTCATCGATGGTTCTTGTATTCTCCGGCAGATGTGGGAAAGATACGGTCGGTTTCAGCTCGGATAAGTCGATGGTGTACTCCTCATCGTACTCTGCATCCGGATCCGCCTCATATACGGTGAAATCACGTTTGGAATGCTCTTTTAAGTATTCGATGGTCTTTTCGTCAACCGGGAAGATACCGTTCTTGCCGCCTGCCTCGATCGCCATGTTGCAGATTGTGAAACGGTCGTCCATGGAAAGGTTCTTGATGCCCTCGCCGACAAATTCCATGGAACGGTACAGCGCGCCGTCTACACCGATCATGCCGATGATGTGAAGGATTACATCTTTACCGCTGACCCATTTCGCCGGTTTGCCGATCAGGTTGAACTTGATCGCAGACGGTACCTTGAACCATGCCTTGCCAGTTACCATGCCAGCCGCCATATCGGTACTGCCGACGCCGGTGGAGAATGCGCCGAGTGCGCCGTATGTACAGGTGTGGGAGTCCGCACCGATGACTGCGTCGCCTGCCACAACCAGGCCTTTTTCCGGAAGCAGTGCGTGCTCAATTCCCATCTCTCCTACGTCAAAATAATTGGTGATATCGTGACGACAGGCAAATTCACGACAGCATTTGCAGTTTTCTGCCGACTTAATATCCTTGTTCGGGATAAAATGATCCATAACCAGTGCAATCTTGTCATGATCAAATACCGTCTGGTTGTCCATCTTCTTCATCTCATTGACCGCTACCGGTGTTGTAATATCATTGCCAAGAACGAGATCCAGATCCGCCTCGATTAACTGTCCCGCTTTTACCTCTGCAAGACCGGCGTGTGCTGCCAGGATCTTCTGTGTCATTGTCATTCCCATGATTTATTTCCTCCTGCATATACATACTTGGTAACCGCTCCGATGCCCCTGCTGTTATGGGCAAAACTGACTGTTCCGCCGGAGCCGCTGCCATCTTTCACTTTTTTATGTTTGTATTATAACACTGGTTCTGTTATAATACAAATATATATTATTAATAGATACTATGAGCCGAAGTTATAGCGCTACCGTTCACAGGCAGGCGCTTTTAGAACTGAACGTGCCGTACAATCACATAGTGGCAGCGGATTTTGCTGATTTGGAATGCGAAGCATCCGCAAAATCCTGCTACCGTTTGCACAATATGTGAACGGTAATGTTATAAATATAAAGGAGTATTATGGAACAACATTTAACCCAGTACCGTATTTTTTATGCCGTTGCGCGCGCCGGCAATATCTCCCGCGCCGCCAAGGAACTTTTCATCAGCCAGCCAGCGATCAGCAAGTCCATCAGCAAACTGGAGGAAAGCCTCGGCACGGCGCTTTTTATCCGCAATTCCCGCGGCGTCTCCCTGACCGCCGAGGGGCAGGTCTTATTTCAGCACGTGGAAACCGCCTTTGAGGCGCTCGAACGCGGCGAAAATGAGCTGAAACAGATCCAGAACCTCCACATCGGCCAGCTCAAGATCGGCGTCAGCAACACACTGTGCAAATACATTCTTCTTCCTTATTTAAAGGGATTTATCGCGCAGTACCCGCACGTCCGCATCCTGATCGAAAGCCAGGACACCGCGCGCACCATCTCGATGCTGGAGCAGCAGAAACTCGACATCGGCCTGATCGCCGAGCCAAAAAACCGGCGCAGCCTGTCGTTTCTTCCTGTCATGCGGATCGAGGATACCTTTGTCTGTACCCGCTCTTATCTGGAAAATCTGCGGATCCGTGAGGGAATCGATGTAGATCCATTCGAATCCGGGACGATCCTGCTGCTCGACCGCAGCAATATGACGCGCACCCACATTGATGCATATTTTGCCGAGCATGGAATTGAACCGAAGCAGATTTTAGAGGCAACGACGATGGATCTGTTGATCGAATTTGCTAAGACGGGACTTGGAATTGGATGTGTGATCCGCGAGTTTGTGCGGGAGGAGTTGAAGGACGGTTCGCTGATCGAACTCCCTCTGGAAGCGCCGATCCGGAACCGGACGATTGGGTTTGCTTACCATCCGGCGGCGATGACGCGGACGATGAATGATTTTGTGCAGTTTTGTTCGGAATGATGAAATAATTGGCCACACGGACGAAAAAGTCCAGCCCCCATACGCCGGACTTTTTCTGTTTAAGCCCTATTTTTAGGATTTGGTTTTCCTCTATATGTAAAAATTTGATTGTGCAGTTTTACAAATGTGCTCATATATAATAAGCCAGGTAATTTATTTTTCAAATTTTTCTTAAAAGATGTTCATTGTCTGTCAGCTATCGTTCAGAAGCTTTTTTGCAATCTTCCATACTTGTGGAAACATCTTCCCATCCACCAGCCAGACATATATCTTAGAACAAATTCCAATCAAAATACAGCTCAGAACCAGATTTACCCCTATCGCCAGCTTCTCCCCCGCCTCGGAGTAGATACTGTAAAACCAGCAGGAAAAACTCGCGATCACGATCCAATGGGTCAGGAAAATTCCCATGCTGTATTCACCGATCCACGATACAGTCTTTTTCAGAAACGCCGGAAGCCAGGTTTCCAGACCGCCAAGCCAGAAGAGTCGGAAGCCGAGAATCATCAGGAACGCGGCGATGTGGCCATAGAATGCCATGTTTCCGAGTGCGCCCTGAAATCCATGTTCTCCCAACACCACTCCGATCCAGAAAGATTTGCGGACAAACCAAATGCTAAAGAGCCAGAGGGTGGCGCCGAACACCCCATATTTCCTCCTGAGGGAACACTTTTTCAGAGCCTTTCCTATATCTCCATCCAGTTTTTGTTCCCCAACCATTTTTTCTGCTTTCTTTTTTTTATCCCCAACTGTGCGTTCTCGTTTTTCTACTTTCTCTTCCATGGATTTTTCAGCTCTCCGCAGCAACAGGCAGATCCCGTTTCCCAAAAGCAGACAAATATAGAGACTGTCCATCCCAATCAGCACGGCCGCGGTACCTGCCAAAATCAGGATTTTTGCCCGGGTTCCTACTTCCCGGAGTGCGGATGAAAGTACCAGCGTGAGAATGCTTCCCATGAATGTGTAGCCCAACATCCAGGCAGGGCCATAGTACGGGGAATCATTCCCCTTGAAGAACGTATCAAACCAGGCATAGCGAATCGCTTTCAGAGGCCCTGGCATATATTGATAAAAGTTGGCCAGCCATTCATTTTCAAGGCGCGGTGCGACGCGCACTGTATAGAACAAACCGCTCCGGTAAAAAAGGTATGCCAGCAAAAATGTGACCGTCAGCGGACAGGTCAGTTTTAGATAGCGACGCAAAATCTCCGAGCTCCACGAAGTAAAGCGTCCAGAATATACCTTATCAGCGATCAACATTCCGCTGAGCGTCAAAAAGAGACTGACCCCAAATGTCCCATAAGAGAACAATGGGAACGGCCCCATTTCCATCAGTGCATTTACCTTATTGCTGCCCCAGCTCCCAAATGTGCCGAGCCAGTGGTTTCCAAAAACCGCCAGACAGGCATATGCCTTGATTATGTTTACATCATCATAGCGTTTCACTTTTATCTCGATTCCTTTCGCTCCGCACAGATACAGGTTCGTCAAAAAACTCCCTCTCGTTTTCCATCCTTTTCCTCAATTCTCATCAAAATTCCCCCATAAAAAACGCCACAGGAAAAAGTTTCCATCTTCCTGTAGCGTTTCAATGCCTCTATTTTGCTTTTCTGTCTAACCTGCGTGCATCCTGTTTCCACAAGCAATGTAAATCAGGCAAGCCCACAGTTTTCCATGCAGCGTAATATATTCGCTTATCGCCTGCAATTAGTTGTTGATCAGCTTATCGTTCTCATTGTTCCAGCTGTAAAGCTTACGGATCTCTGCGCCGACTTTCTCAGACGGATGCTCGGAAGCAAGCTTTCTCATAGCCTGGAAGTGTACCTGACGGCCTGCCGGGGACATATCCAGTAAGAACTCTTTTGCGA
>JBNMLY010000036.1:0-19689 GCA_050875065.1 Otoolea sp.
AAATGTACGGCTTGCAAGATTTGGACTGCTTTCTGCGGAAGCATACTTTGTAAAAGTGTCAAGTTAACTGAACCGCCGGATGCGGAACCGCACGTCCGGTGGTGTGAGAGGTCGGCGGCGAAAGCCGCCTCCTACTCGATCCGTTGATATCCGTGTATGATAGCTGTAAATGGTGGACGCAATAAAAGCGCACTTGGTGTGTATGATGTTTTTTGCATAAAACAAAAATGTGAACGTGTTAAACAAAAAATGAAATGATACAAAATGAAAAACATAGGGGGCAAAAGGAGGAGAATTATGCCACACATTGCAATATCCATGTACCCGGGACGGAGCCGGGAGGAGAAGGCCGCGCTGGCTGAGAAGGTCAGAACGCTGGTTTCGGAAGAATTAAAGAAGGATCCGAAAGTTGTGACGGTATCGGTTCACGATGTACCGGCTGAGAAATGGCAGGAACATCTGGATGCGATTCCGAGTGAGGAGAGATTTTATTAGATCCCTAAGTCAGCTTTGTGAAAAAAATAAAAGAACATGAACCAGACGAGAGGTATATATATATCGAATCGTGGAAGAAGAAATCGTAAGACAGAGATATAATAATTGACAAAAAGAAATAGACTGTTCATAAATGGATAGAAATTTATAAAATGTATAGAATGGATATTTGAAGCATAGTGTGAGATTGCAGATCGCTATCTGTAAACCAGACAGAAAAAATACCATTTACGTGCATTGTTGGATAGACTCTATCTGTGTGAACAGTCTTTTTTGCAGTATTCTATACATTTTGTAGTTGAGAAAACATTTCATTTACTCCTCTTAAATTCCCACAAATATTTCTTGACATTTCCCAATCAAATTCATATAATGAACATATGAACAATAATTCATATGAACAGAAATATTTCAAAGAGATTTTGATAAAATCCTGCAAAATGCTTTCACGAAAGAAGCGGTGAAACAGGACAGGAATGCGTAGCATGAAAGGAGGAACCAGATGGCAATTCATGATGTAGAGTGCTGTGAGGAGTGCGCCGTTCACGATGAGGTGGTGCAGTCGGTCCGGGGGATGCTGCCGGATGATGACGATTTGTATGATCTGGCGGAGCTGTTTAAGGTATTTGGTGATTCGACCCGGATCCGGATTTTGTTTGTGCTGTTTGAGTCGGAAATGTGTGTCTGCGACATTGCACAGCTGCTGAATATGACGCAGTCGGCGATCTCGCATCAGCTTCGGATTCTCAAACAGTCCCAGCTTGTCAAGAGCCGTCGGGACGGAAAGTCAGTGTTTTATTCACTGGCAGACGACCATGTGTACCGGATTATCAACCAGGGCTTCGAGCATATCAAAGAGTAGAAAATTCCTTGAATGATGATAATGAATTGAATGTATGCGAAAGCGGTACTATCTGTAAAGAAAAATTCGCAGGTCTCGAAAAGCAAACATTAAAAATTTATAACTAAAAAGAAATCAGAGGAGGATTTATCATGAAGAAGAAATTCAAATTAACCGATCTGGATTGTGCAAACTGTGCAGCAAAGATGGAGGATGCGATCAAGAAGCTGGATGGCGTCAATGATGCGAGTGTCAGCTTTATGATGCAGAAAATGACAATCGATGCGGATGATGCACGCTTCGACGAGATCATGAAAGAGGTCGTTGAGATTTGTAAAAAAGTAGAGCCGGATTGTATCATTAATATGTAAAACTGGAAGAAGTATAATCGGATCAAAAGCTGCTTTGTAATAAAGAATAAAATCAGATTGTGTGATGCACAGAAGAGCAAAGTAAAAAGATATAGGCAAATGAGCTGTGCCGGCACATTTCCCTATATCTTTTGTTTTTCATGGAACGTGTTTCCAGAATGAAAGGAGGCTTTATGAATCAGAAGCAGAAAACGATGCTGAAACGGATCATTGCGGCAGCAATCGTATATATCATGGCAGCAGCGGCAAAAAAAATGAATGTGTTTGCCGGAATGCCACAGCCGTGGACGGAGCTGGTTGTATTTTTGATTCCGTACCTGATTATAGGCTGGGATATTGTATACAAGGCATTTCGGGGGATCAAAAATGGTCAGGTGTTTGATGAGAATTTCCTCATGACAGTGGCGACATTCGGAGCATTCGGTGTGGGCGAGTTTTCGGAGGCAGTTGCCGTTATGCTGTTTTATCAGGTCGGCGAGCTGTTCCAGAGCTATGCGGTCAACCGTTCGCGCCAGTCGATCAGCGACCTCATGAATATCTGCCCGGAATATGCCAACATTGAAAAAGATGGACAGTTAGAGCAGGTTGATCCGGACGATGTAGAGGTGGATGACATCATCGTCGTGCAGCCGGGCGAGCGCATCCCGCTGGATGGCGTGGTGGTCGAGGGCGAGTCGATGATCGATACCTCGGCGCTGACTGGTGAATCGGTGCCGCGCCATGCGGCAGCCGGGGATGAGATCATCAGCGGATGTGTCAACGGCAGTGGGCTTCTGCGGGTGCGCGTGACGAAGGAATTTGATGATTCGACGGTGGCGCGGATTCTGGAACTGGTGGAGAACGCCAGCAGCAAGAAGGCGAAGGTGGAGAACTTTATCACCCGCTTTGCCAGATATTATACACCGGCGGTCGTGATCGCGGCGGTTGCGCTGGCATTTCTGCCACCGATCGTGCTGGGCGGCGGATTTGGCGAGTGGATTCAGAGAGCCTGCATTTTCCTGGTTATTTCCTGCCCGTGTGCGCTGGTGATTTCGGTTCCGTTAAGCTTCTTTGGCGGCATCGGCGCGGCATCACGTATCGGTGTGCTGGTCAAGGGAAGCAACTATCTGGAGGCAGTCTCGGAGCTGGATACCGTTGTATTTGATAAGACGGGGACCCTGACAAAGGGCGAATTTAAAGTAACGGAGCTGCATCCGGTGGGAGTCAGCGAGGAAGAACTTCTGGAGCTAGCGGCGTATGCGGAGAATTATTCGACCCACCCGATCGCAGAGTCGATCCGTGAGGCGTACCGTGAGAAAAAAGACAGTTTGGCAGATCCAGAAACACAAAAGACGGATGCGGAAACAGCAGAAGCAGGAGCTTCAGATTTAAAGATTCGTTCACAGGAAGCAGAGACGGTGGTTTCGGATGCTGACAATCACACAATAAAAGATGTGCAGTCCCAAGAAAATGGGAAGGAATCGACGCGTAAACCTTTGATTGACCTGGATCGCATCGGTGAAACCAACGAGATCCCCGGTCACGGCATCCAGACGATGATCGATGGTCATGAAGTTCTGGCAGGCAACGGCCGCCTGATGAAGAGTAGAGATATATCTTATCAGGAATGTGATGGCATCGGAACTGTGATTTATCTGGCAAAGGATGGCAAGTTTGCCGGAAGTGTTTTGATTGCTGATACGATCAAGCCGGAGACGGAAGAAGCGATCCGCGGTTTAAAAGCGGCTGGAATCCGCCGCACGGTTATGCTGACGGGCGATCGGAAAGCGGTTGGCGAGGCGGTGGCTGCGAAGGTCGGCATTGATCAGGCGTATACGGAATTACTTCCTGCGGATAAGGTGCAAAAAGTTGAGGAGATGCTGGCGGAGATGACAGGAAAGCGGAAGCTGGCGTTTGTCGGTGATGGCATCAACGATGCGCCGGTTCTCTCCCGCGCGGATGTCGGGATTGCGATGGGAAGCATGGGCAGTGACGCGGCGATTGAGGCGGCGGATATTGTCCTGATGGATGATAACCCGGCGAAAATCGCGAGTGTGGTTAAAATCGGACGCAGGACCATGGCGATCGCACACCAGAATATCGTGTTTGCGCTGGCGGTCAAGGCGATTGTGCTTCTGATGGGCGCGGCTGGCGTGGCAAATATGTGGGAAGCGGTATTTGCGGATGTCGGTGTTTCGGTCATTGCAATTTTGAATGCGATGCGGGCATTAAGGATGAAATAGAAGATTAAAAGGATATCCCAAAAGCTATGACGAGGGGAATGAACCCTGGAACGTCGTAGCTTTTTGCATCGATGATAGATGCTTGAGAGGGAAGAACATTGGGAGTCATAAAATACCGGAAACAATAGGAGATGAAACGGTGGGAGAAATGCAGCATTCCGAAATAGTTGTAATAATCTTTAATAAAATAGTAATTGAATCTCATGCTGGAATGAAGTATGATCGTATACCGTAGGATATTATACGGAAAGGAAGGAACAGGATGAAAAAGAGATGGATAAAAATGGCCGTAGTGCTGGCGGCGGCTGTTTGCCTGAGCGCCGCAGCGGCTTTTACAGCGTTGGCAGACCAAACTCAGATGACAGTTTCAATCGGCGCTTGCCAGATCGGCGCGGGGAAAGATACGGTTGATATTTCCCTTTCAAGCACTGGCAATGCGGCGGGGACAGATGGAAAGATTTACCTGTTTGAGCTGCAACCATATGAGAGCGGAATTGGAGGCCGGACGGACTATGTAGGCAGTGCGGGAGCGGGAGAAACAACGACGATTTCGATTCCTTTGAATAAAGGAACGGCACAGGATCGCCTGTACAGTCGATTTGTTCCGGCTGTTTTTAACGGCACAGGCTATACGGAGGTCGGAGGCGCTCACTACATTACCAATCCGGAGGTGGTTGCGCCAAACCAGACGGCGTTTAAGACGCCTCTGACGAAAAAAGGTCTGAATATTCAGTTAAATATGATCAATGATGCGTTTACTCTGGGAGTTAAGCATGTGGCGGTCAATATTGCGTTTTCCCAGTTTTTAGGAAGCGGCATTGATTACGAGTACGATGGAAAAACGTATCATTTTAACAAGCAGGTCGTAGAGAATTATGATAAGGCGATCAGCACTTATACCGGAAAAGATATTTCGGTGACCGCGATTGTTTTAAATGACTGGAATGACGCGTATCCGGATCTGATCCATGCGGGAACGGCGAAGTCTTCCAGCGCGAACTACTATATGTTCAACACAAAGACGCAGGCGGGATTTGAGCAGACGCGTGCCATTTTTGCATTTCTGGCAGATCGATATAGTGGAAAGAATCACAATTCCAATTATGGAAAGATTTCCAACTGGATTTTGGGAAATGAGATCAATAACCAGGTGTGGAACTATATGGGACCGGCGGATTTGAACACGTATGTGTCCACATATCAGCAGGCATTCCGAACTTTCTATACAGCGATCAAGAGTACGAATGCCAATGACCGTGTATATTTCTCCCTCGATTTCTGGTGGGGAACCCCGTATGAGAATCTGCAGGATCAGGTGCATTATACCGGAAAAGGAATTGTAGATACATTCAATGCAATGGCAGTCATGGAGGGACAGATGGACTGGGGAATTGCCTACCATCCGTATCCGTACCCGCTGACGGAGCCGGAGTTTTGGGATGATCCGGCGACGGGGCTGGTAACAGAGAGCATGGATTCACCGATTGTCAATTTTGCAAATCTTCATGTGCTGACGGATTACTTAAACCAGGATTCGATGAAAACAGCATCCGGGGAGGTGCGCCATGTGATTCTGACCGAGGAAGGGTTTACGTCCCAGAGCCTGACGCGCGGCGATGTGTCAGATATTCAGGCGGCGGCATTTGCATATTCCTATTATATTGTGGACAGCAATCCGTATATTGACGCGTACATTCTGAGCCGTCAGGTGGATGCACCGTCGGAGGTAAGGGCTGGCCTGAGCCTTGGTTTGTGGTCGTGCGATATGAACCAGGGGGATGAGATTGTGGCAGTCAAGGAAAAGAAACTCTGGAGAGTCTTCCATGACATTGATCAGAAGAAATACACGTTGGATTCCTCGAACTTTGCGAAATCGATCATTGGAATTAATAAGTGGTCGGATGTAATTCCGGACTTCCGGTGGAAGTATCTGGAGCAGTAAAGAAATAAAGCATCGAATAGGAAATCGATAAAAACTCCGCTCAAAGGGGAAAAATATCCCCAATGAGCGGAGTTTTTTGTTATAATGGTCGCGGAAGAAATTATCTAAAATTGTTAGAGGGTAAATGAGGGGACGTTTTCATGGCATTGACAAAAGAAAGACGAAAACAGTATCTTGAAATCATGTTATGGTGTCTGGCTGCGGCGTATTTTTGCATCGAATTGTTACAGTTTGGCCAGACCATGAAGAGAATGGTAGTTGTGGGAGGCGTGTGTGCCATTTCGCTTCTGATTCATGCGAAAAGAACCTGGGCGGATTCGGACTATGGAAGCGAGGTATTGGGCCTGAAACAGAAAGCAGGCAGGGATTACCGATACGACTGGCTGCGGTGTCTGGCGGTCATGATGGTAATTCTTACCCATGCGGTTCAGGCGGATCTGCATGAGGGATTCATTCAGGATGAGCGGGCGGAATTTGTATTAACCGTGTTTTATATGTTATGTCTGGCCTGCAATTTGATCTATGTGATGCTGAGCGGGGCGTTGCTGCTCCCGTATAAAGAAGAGAGTGCATGGAAGTTTTATGTGAAACGGATTTCGACGGTGGCTCTGCCGATGGGAATTTACTATGTTTTTTATATGTGGCAGGCGAGAGAGTTGGACGGCCATATTCCGTGGGGGACAATCCGGGATCTGCTGCTTCGTTTGTGCCAGGGGACAACCCCGGAGTCGCCGCATTACTGGCTGATGTATGTGCTTTTATCGATCTATCTTGCAGTTCCTTTTTTTCGTTATATGTTCCGAAATATGCCATATAAGGTATTAACTGGTCTGGTGGGAATAAGTATGGCTTTGATGGCGCTTGATTTGTTCTGTCCGATTGCGCTTGGAATCAGCAGTTTTCTGGGAAAGTGGGAAGGTATTGCCATCATGGGGTACTGGGTAACAAGACCGGAGACAAAAAAATATTATCATCGGCTGGTGGGGCTGGGACTCGCAGCGTTCGGCGTTATGGTTGCGATGATTGGCTATGGTTTGGACTACCGGACATTATGCGCCAATCATTCGCCTGTCATGGCGCTGATCTGTATGGGAATGTTTGCGTTCGTATTAGAAAACAGGGTGGTATTTGAACGGGGAAATGCGGGGTTGCGGATTCTGGGAAAATACAGCTATTCCCTGATATTGGTACATTGGTGGGCATTGTACGGGATTGTGAGGGAAAAGTACCAGATTCATGTGGGACAGTATTGCGGAGGCGGTTTATTCCTGACGCTTATTTTGACGCTGCTGGTATCTCTGATTGCCTCCGTGCTGATCGACAACCTGATCGTCATGCCGGTGCAGCTTGTCTTCGCTGGGGGAATGAAGAAAGTGGAAATACTCGGCGTGCAAATTTGCCATCGGTGGAAAAAGAAAGAATAAATAGGAATAACGGTGTAAAAAAACGCCCCAGTGATCGAACGATTCCAGATCGCTGGGGAGTTTCAGTCTAATCGGACTTAGATGTGCTTATCAGATCTTATTGCTCTGTCTCCAGATATGCATCTTCTCAGCTTCCTTGATCAACTGATCACGGAACTGTGGATGTGCAACGGAAATGATCGCTTCACATTTCTGCCAGGTTGCAAGACCTTTTAAGTTTACTTTACCATATTCGGTTACCAGGTAGTGCAGGTTTGCACGTGTATCGGTTACGATGGAACCTGGATTTAAGGTCGGGAGGATACGGGACTGCAGCTCGCCGGCTTTGTTCTTGAAGGTGGAGGAGCAGCAGATGAAGCTCTTTCCGCCCTTGGACAGGTAAGCGCCCAGAACGAAGTCAAGCTGTCCGCCTGCACCACTGATGTGCTTGATTCCTGCAGACTCTGCGTTTACCTGGCCGAAGAGGTCGAGGTCAACGGCGTTGTTGATGGACATGAAGTTGTCCAGAGCTGCGATCGTGCGGACGTCGTTCGTGTAGTCAACCGGAGCGCTCATGCAGGCTGGGTTGTTGTTTAAGTAATCATAGAGCTTCTTGGTACCAGCGCCGAATGCGTATACCTGACGGCCTTTATCCAGTGCCTTGTGAGCACCTGTGATCTTGCCAGCAGCGGCAATGTCAACGAATGCATCTACGTACATCTCGGTGTGAACGCCCAGGTCCTTTAAGTCAGATTTCGCAATCAGGGAACCAACAGCGTTCGGCATACCGCCGATACCTAACTGTAAGCAGGCGCCATCCGGGATCTCGTCTACGATCAGCTTTGCAACGGCCTCGTCTACCTCTGTAGCAGCTCCGCCGCCGCCCAGCTCTGCGATGGATGGGTTATCACCCTCAACGATCATGTCTACATCGGAGATATGAACACCGTTCTCAAATCCGCCGAGGCAGACCGGCATATTTTCATTGACCTCTACGATGACAACCTTGGAAGTCTCGCAGCAGGCAGCCATATGGGATGCGTTCGGTCCGAAGTTGAAGTATCCGTGCTCGTCCATCGGAGCTACTTGGAAGACAGCTACATCTGGTTTTGTGGTGGATTCACGGTAATATCTCGGAAGCTCAGAGTAACGGATCGGAGCGTAGAAGCTGAAGCCCTGTGCGATGGCCTTTCTCTCGATACCGCCCATGTGCCAGGAGTTCCAGGTCATATGAGCTGCCGGGTTGTCGATCTTGAAGATCTCCGGTACCCACATCAGGATACCGCCGCGGAAGTTTACATTCTCCAGTTCCGGAAGACGTTTTGCGATAGCAGCGTCCACTGCTACCGGAGTGCCGGTGGTCCAGCCGTAGTCAACCCAGTCGCCAGATTTAACGACGGAAGCTGCCTTTTCAGCGGAAACCAGCTTTTCTGCATACAGTTTCTTGTAATCCATACTTATTCACCTTGTCCTTTTTAATAATATGAAGAAGTCCGCACAAACGCGTGATTCGGACATCCCTCGCTGTTTACCAGTGTATCATTTCCACTATCCCTTGTCAACGAAAGAGGCGGGGCATAAAAAGGAAGAAAATGGCTGCTTATTCATATTTGTGAATCATTGATATAAGCATACATGAATGAAAAGAAAATGACTTCGTCTATTAATTCACAAAGTCAATTCCGCGTTGGTTATAATGCCAGAGAAGGTTGTTTTTTATTGAGAAAACGGATGGGCAAAATTGTGCATTCCGCCTAAAACAGATTCGAACGATGTGGAAAATGGGCGGGAGATGGCGAAAAAATGAGAATCTTAAATCTTTATAAATCCATTGATAATTATTTGACAGGAACCGCGCGGGGTGTTAAGATACAAATACACTATCATATTTATCACTATTTTACTATTTACTGCAGTTGTGTTATTTACGTGGTGGATCATTTTCAAGGAGGATTTTTTCAATGTCTAAGAAAGTCGTAATTGCAAGTGCATGCCGTACCGCAGTAGGCTCCATGGGTGGCCAGCTCAGTACTGTTCCAGCAGCTGAGATGGGTGCTGTAGTTATCAAGGAGGCTCTGAAGAGAGCAGGCGTTGCTCCGGAGCAGGTTGATCATGTATACATGGGATGTGTTATCCAGGCTGGTCTTGGCCAGAACGTAGCACGTCAGATGTCTATCAAAGCAGGTCTTCCGGTAGAAGTTCCGGCTGTTACCCTGAACGTAGTTTGCGGTTCTGGTCTGAATGCTGTAAACGCAGCAGCAGATATGATCCTTGCAGGCGATGCTGACATCGTAGTAGCTGGTGGTGCAGAGAACATGTCCGCAGCTCCGTACGCTCTGATGAAAGCTCGTTACGGATATCGTATGAACAACGCGACCATGATCGACACCATGGTAAATGACGCTCTGTGGGATGCATTCAACGATTACCACATGGGTATTACCGCTGAGAACATCTGCGATCAGTGGGGTATCACAAGAGAAGAACTCGATGAGTTTGCAGCAGCTAGCCAGCAGAAGGCTTGCGCAGCTATCGAGGCTGGACGCTTCAAAGACGAGATCGTTCCGATCGAAGTTAAGAAGAAAAAAGAGACTGTTATCGTAGATACCGATGAGGGTCCGCGTCCGGGTTCCACTGTAGAGATTCTTGGCAAACTTCGTCCGGCATTCAAGAAAGACGGCCGTGTAACAGCTGGTAACGCTTCCTCCATCAACGATGGTGCAGCAGCCGTTGTTGTTATGAGCGAAGAGAAAGCAAAAGAACTGGGTATCAAACCGATGGCTACATGGGTAGCTGGTGCTCTGGGCGGTGTAGATCCGAGCATCATGGGTATCGGCCCGGTTGCAGCAACCAAGAAAGTTCTGAAGAAGACAGGTTGGAAGGTAGAAGACTTCGACCTGATCGAGGCAAACGAGGCATTCGCTGCTCAGTCTATCGCTGTAGCTCGTGACCTTGGCTTCAACAAAGACATCCTGAACGTAAACGGCGGTGCAATCGCTATCGGTCATCCGGTAGGAGCATCTGGCTGCCGTATCCTGACAACTCTGTTATACGAGATGCAGAAACGTGACGCTAAGAAGGGTCTGGCTACTCTGTGTATCGGTGGCGGCATGGGCTGCGCAACGATCGTTGAGAGAGACTAATTTCTGACGCAGAACCGGAGTCGTCGGGGCTTTTCCCCGGCGCTCCGGCTGTTTCTGGTTTTACGTATTTCAATTCAAGAGCTTTTTAGGAGGAACTGGAAGTGGGATTTGTAGACTATGAGGTAGACGGCCACGTCGCAGTCATAACTATTAATCGTCCGAAGGCACTGAACGCGTTAAACGAGGATGTGCTGAAGGATATTGAAGCTGCATTTGATGCAGTAGACCTTTCCGAAATTCGTGCAATTATCCTGACCGGCGCAGGGGAGAAGTCCTTCGTAGCCGGTGCTGACATCGCTGCCATGAGCGTGATGACCAAGGAGCAGGGCGAGCACTTCGGTAAATTCGGCAACGATATTTTCCGCAAGATCGAAACCTTCCCGGTTCCGGTTATCGCGGCAGTAAACGGTTTCGCACTCGGCGGCGGCAACGAGCTTGCCATGAGCTGTGATATCCGTATCTGCTCGGACAATGCATTATTCGGACAGCCTGAGGTAGGCCTGGGTATCACACCGGGCTTCGGCGGTACACAGAGACTCGCACGTCTCATCGGACCGGGCAAGGCAAAAGAGATGGTATTTGCAGCCCGCAACATCAAAGCGGACGAAGCTTACCGTGTCGGCCTTGTAAATGCTGTTTATACACAGGAAGAGCTGATGCCGGCCGCTAAGAAGCTGGCAGGCGCTATCGCAAAGATGGCTCCGATTGCTGTCAGAAACAGCAAGAAAGCGATGAACGACGGACTTCAGACTGATATGGATCAGGCGATCGTGATCGAGGAGAAACTGTTTGGCGGATGCTTCGAGACAGAAGATCAGAAGAACGGCATGCAGGCATTCCTTGAGAAACGGAAAGTTGAGCAGTTCAACAACAGATAGTTAGTTAAATTATAGTTATATAATTTCAGGAGGATTTGTCATGAAAGTTGGTATTATTGGTGCAGGAACCATGGGTTCCGGAATCGCTCAGGCATTTGCTCAGGTAGACGGTTACGAAGTATGCCTGTGTGATATTAATGAAGAGTTTGCTTCCAACGGCAAACTGAAAATTTCCAAGAACTTTGAGAAGAGAGTGGCAAAAGGAAAGATGGCAAAAGAGGATGCAGACAAGATCCTTGCCAGAATCCATACTGGCGTTAAGACTATCTGCACAGATTGCGATCTCGTAGTTGAGGCAGCGATCGAGAACATGGAGATCAAAAAACAGACCTTCAAAGAGCTGGGCGCAATCTGCAAACCGGAGTGCGTATTCGCTACCAACACATCTTCTCTGTCCATTACTGAGATCGGTGCAGGCCTTGACCGTCCGGTTATCGGTATGCACTTCTTCAACCCGGCTCCGGTTATGAAGCTGGTTGAGGTTATCGCAGGCTTAAATACTCCGGCAGAGATCGTTGACAAAGTTAAGAAGATCTCCGAAGAGATCGGCAAGATCCCGGTACAGGTAGAAGAGGGCGCTGGTTTCGTAGTAAACCGTATCCTTATCCCGATGATCAACGAGGCTATTGGCATCTACGCTGAGGGCGAGGCTTCCGTAGAGGGTATCGATACCGCTATGAAGCTGGGTGCTAATCATCCGATGGGACCGCTTGAACTGGGCGACCTGGTAGGTCTGGACGTTGTTCTGGCTATCATGGAAGTACTTCAGTCCGAGACAGGTGATCCGAAGTACCGTCCGCAGCCGCTTCTTAGAAAGATGGTTCGCGGTGGCAAGCTTGGCCGTAAGACCGGCGAGGGCTTCTACAAGTACAACTAATATGTACATAAGTCTGGCTTCTTAGCTGGATGGAACACATAATAGAGTACCAGATTTTTAAGAACCGCAACGGGGCGGCGCTTAAAGCCGCCTCTTAAGCGTATATAAGAAAATGATGGAGGAATAGACACATGGATTTTACATTAAGTAAAGAGCATGAAATGGCGAGAAAGTTATTCCATGACTTCGCCGAGAATGAAGTAAAACCTTTGGCACAGGAAGTTGACGAGACAGAGCACTTCCCGGAGGGAACTGTTAAGAAGATGCAGAAGCTTGGCTTCATGGGCATCCCGATCCCGAAGGAGTACGGCGGACAGGGCTGTGACCCGTTAACCTACGCTATGTGCGTTGAGGAACTTTCCAAGGTTTGCGGTACTACCGGTGTTATCGTATCTGCACACACATCTCTGTGCTGCGATCCGATCCAGACTTTCGGTACCGAAGAGCAGAAACAGAAATACCTGGTTCCGCTTGCTAAGGGCGAGAAACTTGGTGCTTTCGGTCTGACCGAGCCGGGTGCTGGTACAGATGCTCAGGGTCAGCAGACCAAGGCTGTATTAGACGGCGACGAGTGGGTATTAAACGGCTCCAAAGTTTTCATCACGAACGGTAAAGAGGCTGATATTTACGTAATCATCGCTGTAACAGGCGTTGTTGAAGTAAAGGGCAGAAAGAAGAAAGAGATCTCCGCATTCATCGTAGAAAAAGGAACTCCGGGCTTCACTTTCGGTACCAAAGAGAAGAAGATGGGTATCCGTGGATCCGCTACATATGAGCTGATCTTCACAGACTGCCGTATCCCGAAAGAGAACCTGCTTGGCCAGAAGGGCAAAGGTTTCCACATCGCTATGCATACTCTGGATGGCGGACGTATCGGTATCGCTTCTCAGGCTCTGGGTCTTGCAGAGGGCGCTCTGGAGAGAACCGTTGACTACGTAAAAGAGAGAAAACAGTTTGGTCGCGCAATCGGTCAGTTCCAGAACACTCAGTTCCAGCTGGCAGATATGGCTACCAAAGTTAAAGCAGCTCAGCTCCTTGTTTACAGAGCAGCCGTTGCTAAGAAGACACAGAAGACTTATTCTGTAGAAGCAGCTATGGCTAAACTGTACGCAGCAGAGGTTGCTATGGAAGTTACAACCAAGGCTGTACAGCTTCACGGTGGTTATGGCTACACGAGAGAGTACGACGTAGAGCGTATGATGCGTGATGCTAAGATCACTGAGATCTACGAGGGTACATCTGAGGTTCAGAGAATGGTTATCTCCGCTGACCTGTTAAAATAATTCAGTTCGCAGAGAAATCAGAACAATCTCAGCCCTATCGAGAAAAAAGAAAAAAATAAGGAGTGAAAATACCGTGAAAATTGTAGTTTGTGTAAAACAGGTTCCGGATACCAAAGGCGGAGTTAAATTTAACCCGGATGGTACTCTTGACAGAAGCGCAATGCTGGCAATCATGAACCCAGATGATAAAGCAGGTCTGGAGGCAGCGCTTCGCTTAAAAGATCAGTATGGTGCAGAAGTTACCGTAGTTACTATGGGTCTTCCGAAGGCAGAAGAGGTTCTTCGTGAGGCTATGGCTATGGGCGCAGACAATGGTATCCTTGTAACCGACCGTGTACTCGGTGGTGCAGATACTTGGGCTACTTCCCAGACAATCGCAGGCGCACTTCGCAACCTGGATTATGACTTAATCATTACTGGCCGTCAGGCTATCGATGGCGATACCGCTCAGGTAGGTCCGCAGATCTCCGAGCACCTTGGCCTTCCGGTAATCAGCTACGCTCAGAAGATTCGTGAAGTAAACGAAGCTGAGAAATACATCGTAGTTGAGCGTCAGTATGATGACAGATATCACGTAGTAAAAGCACAGCTTCCGTGTCTTTTAACCGCTCTTGCAGAATTAAATGAGCCGCGTTACATGACTCCGGGCGGAATCTTCGATGCATATGCAAAAGAGATCACCGTTTGGGGCAGAAAAGATCTGAAAGATGTTGAGGATTCCAACCTTGGTCTGAAGGGTTCACCGACACAGATCGCTAAGGCTTCCGATAAGGTAAGAAAGGGTGCAGGCGAGAAGGTAGAACTGGATCCGTCAGCTTCCGCAGATTACATCGTTGGCAAACTGGCAGAGAAACACATTATCTAATTATTTTATAGAAAAGAGTGGTGAATAAGATGAACAACTTAGAAGCATATAAGGGCGTATTTGTCTTTGCACAGCAGGTGGATAATGTTATCAGCAATATCGCTTATGAGCTGATTGGCAAAGGTAAAGAATTAGCAAAAGATTTAGGAGTAGAGGTAACCGCTGTTTTAGTTGGTTCTGATGTTAAGGGTCTTGCAGATCAGTTAGCAGAGTACGGCGCAGACAAAGTTATCGTTGTTGACGATCCGGAGTTAAAAGAGTACCGTACAGAGCCGTACACACACGCTATCGCTTCCGTAATCGAAGAGTTCAAGCCGGAAATCTTCCTGATCGGTGCTACAGCAATCGGCCGTGACCTTGGCCCGCGTGTTTGCGCTAGAATCCATACAGGTCTGACAGCAGACTGTACAAAACTTGACATCGGTGATTTCCCGATGAACCCAGTTCCGGGTAGAGAGACAAAGCACAATCAGCTGCTTATGACTCGTCCGGCATTCGGCGGTAACACAATCGCTACTATCGCTTGCCCAGAGTTCCGTCCGCAGATGGCAACCGTTCGTCCGGGTGTTATGCAGAAGGCTCCGAAGGTAGACGGCGCTAAGGCTGTTGTTACTGAGTACAACCCAGGCTTCACAAAGAACAACAAATATGTTGACATTCTGGAAGTTGTTAAGGCTGTTTCCAACACCGTTGATATCATGGATGCTAAGATCCTTGTATCCGGCGGCCGTGGTGTAGGCAGCGCTGAGAACTTCAAGATTCTGGACGATCTGGCTGAGGCTATCGGCGGTACTGTAAGCTGCTCTCGTGCAGTTGTAGATGCAGGCTGGAAGCCGAAGGATCTGCAGGTTGGTCAGACAGGTAAGACTGTTCGCCCGAACGTATACTTCGCAATCGGTATCTCCGGTGCTATCCAGCATCTGGCAGGTATGGAAGAGTCCGACATCATCGTTGCTATCAACAAAGATGAGTCCGCTCCGATCTTCGATGTAGCTGACTACGGCGTAGTAGGCGACTTAAACAAGATCGTTCCGATGCTGACTGAGAAGATCAAAGAAGCAAAAGCAGCAGCTAAGAACAACTAATTAAAAGCAGGAAGAGTTATCTTCTTACGATAAATAAGCAGTAGAGTTTTGTATGTTTTTCTCTGATAAATATATGAGACAGCGGCGGCTGGCCGGATTCATTCCGGCGGTTACTCCGCAGTCCCGTGCCAGCGAGTAAAGAGAACCCTGTTTCCGAGGTGATGAACCTGGGAGGCAGGGTTTTTTTGTGCCATGAAATTAGAAAGGCTGAAAAGGAATACTAGGCAGTAGGTTGCGCAGCTGGTTGAAACGGATTCTTGGAAATGGTGCGGAATGAGAGAATAATTTGGGCTTGGCTTGTTAAAACACTTGACAGAAGAGGGCAGATTGCCCGTATAATAGAGTGTCTGTGATGATTGTTCATGGAATGGGTGAGAATGATTAAAATTAGAAAATAGGCGCTTGGATCATTTATAAAAATTCAGGAGATTTGTCGGAAAACAAAGGCTCAAGTCATCGAAGCAAGCGCCGGATAAAATACAGGATGGTATGATGTATGTTATTTAGTTCCCTTGTATTCCTCTGGTATTTTTTTCCAGCGGTATGTTTGCTTTATTTTATAACGAAAAATCTGCATATTCGCAATGGCGTTCTTCTGGCTGCCAGTCTCTTTTTTTATGCATGGGGTGAGCCGAAGTATGTGATTCTGATGCTGGTTTCGATCGGGCTGAATTACTCCTTTGGCTTGTGGATTGGGAAGATGCAGGAGCAAAATTCTGCGGTTTTTCAAACAGGTTCAAATGTGGAAATAGGGACGGCGGAAAAGAAAAAAGAAACAGCGAAAGCAGGACGGGCAGAAGAAGTTGCGGAGTCGGAAAGAGAAAGAAGCACGAAAGGAAAATTGCAGGGCAGGAACAGAATGCGTCGTGCAGTTGCTGCTTGTGTGGTCTTAAACCTCCTTCTTCTTGGATATTTCAAATATTTCAACTTTGCGGTCGAGATTGTGAACTCCCTTTTAAGTCATTTTGCAGGCGGCGCACACACTCTTTCCTTCCGCGAGATCGCACTTCCGGTCGGTATCTCCTTCTATACGTTTCAGGCACTTTCCTATGTTGTGGATGTATACCGGGGAACGATTCAGGCGCAGAAAAATGTGTTTCATCTGGCGCTCTACATTTCCTTCTTTCCACAGCTTATCGCGGGACCGATCGTCAAGTACCACGATGTCTGTGAGCAGATCGGAAACCGGCAGTGCACGGCGGAGGGGATGGCATACGGAATCAAGCGTTTTTCCTATGGACTGGCGAAAAAAATGCTGTTTGCCAATACCTTTGCGGCGACCGTAGACTGGATGATGGAAAAACCACTGGCGCAGCTTGGAACGGTCAATGCGTGGATGTTGGCGGTGTTGTATACACTTCAGATTTATTTCGATTTTTCGGGATATTCCGATATGGCGATCGGATTGGGAAAAATATTCGGATTTGATTTTATGGAGAATTTCAACTATCCGTATATCTCGACCTCGATCCGTGAGTTCTGGAGACGCTGGCATATTTCGCTCTCGACCTGGTTCCGGGAATACCTCTATATTCCACTGGGCGGAAATAGAAAAGGACAGGTGCGGACTTATGTCAATCTTCTGATTGTCTTTTTTGCGACGGGACTCTGGCATGGAGCTGGTGCGACTTTTATCATCTGGGGACTATATCACGGACTGTTTCTGGTGGTGGAGCGCATGGGATTTGGAAAGATATTGGAGAAGAACCGCTTCCGGGGGCTGAATCATCTTTATACCGCGCTGGTTGTGATCGTCGGTTGGGTGTTCTTCCGCGCGGATACGCTGGCCGATGCGGGGGTGATTCTGCATCAGATGTTTTTCTGGCAGAAGGGCATCTATCCGGTTGCACTGTTCGTAAACAGGAAGGTGATTTTCCTTGCAGTGTTGGGCGTGTTGCTTTCGGGCATCGTGCAGAGTGTATGCCCGAAGCTGCGGGAACATTTGTATGAGAAAGATAAGACTATGACGGTGGATATCCTGATTATGGCGGGATTGCTGTTTTTGTGTACGATGTATCTGGTCAGCAGCACCTATAATCCGTTTATTTATTTCAGATTTTAGATCCAGCCTCCGTCTAATTGTATAACTTGTCCGGTCAGGTAGGATTCTTCGCTTCCCAGCTGGTACGCCAGTTTTCCAACCTCCTCGGCGCGCCCCATGCGTCCCGTTGGAATTTCTTCCAGCAGGGCGTTCCGTTCTTCTTCGTCGAGAAACTGGTTCATCTCGGTGTCGATGGCACCGCAGGCGATCGCGTTGACCTGGATGTTGCTCGGTGCGAGTTCTTTGGCGAGGGCGCGTGTCATGGCGTTGATGCCGCCCTTGGTGGCGGAGTAGGCAACCTCACAGGAAGCGCCGCAGACGCCCCAGACGGAGGAAATGTTTAAGATGCGCCCGGATTTGCGAGATACCATCATCGGCACGGCGAGACGGCAGCAGTTGAAGACAGAGGTCAGGTTGGTATTCAGGATGTGGTTCCACTCATCCGGCGTCATATCCTGAAACAGGCCGATGTAGGAAATCCCCGCATTGTTGACGAGGACATCCAGGGAGCCGAAGCGCTCCCGGACCGTGTCAAACAGGCGGGAACAGCTCTCAAAATCGCCTGCATCGCCCATCCAGGCCAGGCAGGAGACGCCCAGCGCTTCGATCTCGCGCTGGGTGTTTTTTAGTTCCTCTTCCCGCCGCAGGCAGGTGATCACGACATCCCAGCCGTGTCTGGCATAGGTTAAGGCGATCGCTTTCCCGATTCCGCGGGAAGCGCCGGTTACGAGGATGGTTTTATGGTTCATGGCAGACTCCTTTTTGTACATTGATTGATTTATAAATTGGAAAAATTGAACTTTACTAAATTCAGCTTTCGCCTTTGGATCGGCTTTACTAAGTGCTTAGATATGACTCGCACTAAGTTCGATAATAGCTCTTATTATATCATGTCTTACCAAACTATGAAATCCCTATCATTGACTCAAAGGTCATATATGCACAGTCCACCCTTTTTGGCTTTGTCATAAAATTGTAAGAAATTTCCAATTATTTTTTACCCTTTTAGGAGCTTTGCAGCATTGTATGAAAGCGGCGAAATGTGTTATACTAAAACCAAATGGATCTAACAGAATGATAGTTATTGTTCACAGGTAGGTTCTTTTGGAACCGAGGAGATCGAAAGGAAGGAGCAGGGAACCATGTATGATATGATAATCATTGGTTCCGGACCGGCTGGCTTGAGCGCAGCGATTTATGCACAGCGGGCGTGTCTGGACACGATTGTGATAGAAAAAAATGGAATCAGCGGCGGACAGGTGTTAAATACCTGGGAGGTAGATAATTATCCGGGATTTCCAGGTGTGTCCGGCTTTGAACTTTCCAGACAGTTTCGGGAGCATGCGAATAAGTTGGGGACCCATTTTGTACAAGATGAAGTGATAAGTGTAGAACTTTCAGGAGAGATCAAGCAGATTGTTTGTGAAGAAAAGACGTATGAAGCACGTTGCGTGATTTTGGCATCGGGGGCACACCATAGGTTGCTGCGGGTTCCGGGAGAGGAGCTGCTTCGCGGGGCAGGGGTTTCTTACTGTGCGACCTGCGATGGAGCGTTTTTCCGGGGGCGAACAGTAGCAGTTGTGGGCGGCGGAGATGCGGCATTGGAGGATGCCTTGTTTTTGGCACGTATGTGCGAAAAAGTGTATTTGATCCACCGAAGAAGTACACTGAGGGGGGCAAAACGCCTTCAGGAACGTTTGCGGGCACTTGAGAATATAGAGATAGTCTGGAATAGTACCGTCGATTCGATTGAGGGAGAAAACCAGGTGGAGGCATTGTGCCTGACGAATCAGAATACGAAAGAAAAGAGCCGCCTGAGGGTGGATGGAGTGTTTATTGCGGTTGGAATTGCACCGGAAAGTGAACTTTATGAGGGGCAGTTGAAACTGGATGAGCAAGGATATATTAAAGCAGATGAGGATGGAATCACAAATCTTCCAGGCGTATTTGCGGCTGGGGATGTAAGAACCAAACCTCTGCGTCAGATTCTTACTGCGTCGGCAGATGGTGCGAACTGCGTTTTGTCGGCAGAGCGGTACTTGCAGACGGTAGGGTAGAAAAGAAAGATGTTTATTGTGATTTGTGATGATAGCGCAGTAAAACGATGAAGCGAGATAGACAAAATAACAGGGAGGTCGTTATGAGAAAAACGCTGAAATTTCTGATTGCCTCTGGTGTGTGGCTGATGATGGCGGGGACAAGCCAGGGGGAAGTCCAAGCAGCGATGAACCTGGAGACAGATG
>JBNMLY010000037.1:0-18310 GCA_050875065.1 Otoolea sp.
GCTTTCTCATAGCCTGGAAGTGTACCTGACGGCCTGCCGGGGCCATATCCAGTAAGAACTCTTTTGCGAAGGTACCATCCTGGATGTCGGACAGAACTTTCTTCATCGCTTTCTTGGTCTCAGCAGTAACGATCTTCGGTCCGGTTACATAATCGCCGTACTCAGCCGTGTTGGAGATGGAGTATCTCATGCCAGCGAAACCAGACTGATAGATTAAGTCTACGATCAGTTTCATCTCGTGGATACACTCGAAGTAAGCGTTTCTTGGGTCATAACCAGCCTCAACCAGGGTCTCGAAACCAGCCTGCATCAGAGCGCAAACGCCGCCGCAAAGAACTGCCTGCTCACCGAAGAGGTCAGTCTCAGTCTCTGTACGGAATGTGGTCTCCAGAACACCTGCTCTAGCGCCGCCGATACCAAGGCCATAAGCCAGTGCACGGTCAAGTGCCTTACCTGTGTAATCCTGCTCTACTGCTACCAGACACGGAGTACCTTTACCAGCCTGATACTCGCTTCTTACAGTGTGGCCCGGTGCCTTCGGAGCGATCATGGTTACATCGACATTCTTCGGCGGTTTGATGCATCCGAAGTGGATGTTGAAGCCATGAGCGAACATAAGCATATTGCCCTCTTCCAGGTTTGGCTCGATGTCTTTCTTGTACATATCAGCCTGTAACTCATCATTGATCAGGATCATGATGATATCAGCCTGTTTTGCAGCCTCTGCTGCGGTGTATACTTTAAATCCCTGTGCTTCTGCTTTTGCCCAGGATTTGCTGCCTTCGTAAAGACCGATGATAACATCGCATCCGGACTCTTTTAAGTTCAGGGCGTGTGCATGACCCTGGCTGCCGTATCCGATAATAGCAATCTTCTGTCCCTCTAATAAGGATAAATTACAATCTTCCTGATAGTAAATTTTTGCTGCCATTTTTCATTTCCTCCTTGGATCTAACAAAATAAATAAAATTTATTATAAAGAATAGACCGGCGCCTCTCTGTGCGTCTTTGGACCAAACTTTGTAAACGTGTTGAATGCCATGCATCCAGCCTCCCGGCTCAAATGCTACGGCAGATATCGGACATCGTCCGTACCTCTGGAAAGACCGGTAAGTCCGGTTCTGGCTAATTCCAGAATCTCATAGTCTTCCAGAAGATTAATCAGCGCGTCCTGCTTGGACTGATCGCCTGTCAGCATAACGGTAACAGATTCTTTTCCTACATCGACAATCGATGCGCGGAAAATCTCGGAAATCGCATTGATTGCCATCCGCTGGCTCGCATTCGCCCGTACCTTGACGAGCATCAACTCACGGTATACGGAGTGGCCTTCCCGCAGTTCCTTGATGTCGTGTACGTCTTCCAGTTTTCCAAGCTGCTTCTGAATCTGCTCCAGAACCTGATGATCGCCCAGCGATACGACCGTCATACGGGAGTATCTCGGATCCGCGGTCACGCCAACTGTAAGACTCTCGATATTATATCCGCGGCGGCTGAAAAGTCCAGCCACACGGCTTAAAACGCCGGCAGTATTATCTACCAGCAGTGATAACACAATTCTGCTCATGCAATCTTCCCACCTTGCTCTTCTTCTGTCTTGTTCGTATAGCTTTAATGATAGCAACCAATTCTCAGTTTGTCAACTAATTAAAAGGAATGCTTTGTATTCCTCTGGGATATAATAGGAGGTTATTTTTGATTCGCCTGCCACTTTTTCTCCCAGTCCGGACCGTACTTAAAGTACATCTTCATCTCGGTTCCGACGCTGATAAGCCGTGCATCGTCCGGGATCTCCTCGCGCGTATACCAGCCCGCCTCGGAGAGTTCGTCCTCCTGCAGACGGATCTTATCATCGCCGTCCAGCTCCGCGAAAAATCCGATCATTTCCGTATCGGTAAAGGCCCACGGCTGGCTCTTAAAATAGCGGATATTTTTGACCTTCAGCCCGACTTCCTCCATGACTTCACGGCGGACCGTCTCTTCAAATGTCTCCCCAATCTCGACAAATCCAGCGATCAGTGCATAACCGCGGTACGTGCTGTGGTTGACGCGGTAGCGCGACATCAGAAGTTTGTCCCCGTTCGTGATCGCCACGATGACGGCCGGGGAGATCTTCGGATATTCAACCTGGCCGCAGGCCGGGCAGACAAGCGCCCGATCGGTTTTGCTGTCCTCTGTTCTTGCCCCGCAGCGTCCGCAGAACTGTCGGCTCTGTCTCCAGCGCCAGAGCTGCACCGCCGTGATCGCGGCAAACGCCTGGTGCATCGGCCCCATGGCCCGGATATCGGTCGGCGTTTTCCACGCATAATGAGACTGCTCCTGCTCTTTATCCGCCCTTTCCAGCACATCTGAATCCATTTTCCCAGCTCCCGCATCGCTTCTGCCAGAAGCAGGCAACTCACCTGTGCCCTCATTTAACCTTGCCAGAATCTCCTCCGCCTCTTTCTCCGGTACGCTGACCAGAAAATATGGTTTCTTATCGACCGAAAAAAGATAGACCGCCCGATCCATCAGTTCCGGGACTGCCGCCTCGATCTCCTCCCGGCGCGGGATAGCAAGCACGTGTTCCTCCGCCGTCTCCCGAAGGAGGATCCGGCTCTTCTGGATGCAGAAGACGTAGTCTCTCGCCTCTGGTTTCTGAATATGGTATGTATTGTCGTAGTGGTGTGGTGCGATGTCCTGTATCATAATCTATATCCTTCCAGTCTAATCTCCAACCTATAGTTTCCCCACTCCTATCGGCTGTGTGTTTGTATTTCTATCCGTTTTATCTATGAACCGTTTAACGGTTCTGGCCTTCTATCGGCTCCACGGTCACGCTATGTACCGTCAGATTCGAATACCGGAACGGCTGCATATCATAGTCACGTTCCGCATCCATCAGAAGGGTTCCATAGTATGGATCGCATGGACTGTCCACGGTTCCTAAATCTTCCCCGTTCAGGGTAACTGCATAGCTGCTGCCCCGCTTCTCAATCACTAAAACATTCTCCGCTCCTGCATAAGCAATCGTGCTTAGAAGAGCGCTGTTTCCTACCTGAACCGAAAGCGTATTGTCCGTTTTTCTGACAAGCAGGCCGTGATAATTGCCTTCTTCCTCATTAAAGCAGGATAAATACGTTCCGTCCGGATCTCCGATCTCAAAGTTCGCCGTCAGACGCCATCCCGCCTGCGGATCCGCATACAGCTGAACCCCCGTATCGATGCAGTTTTCACCGTCCCCGGTAAATCCATCCGTATAGGCATACTCGGAAATTCCCGTATACTGCTTTTGCAGCTTTTCGAGCACTTCTTCTCTGGACGGGACAATCTTATTTTCATCCGTCCACCTGCGCGCCTCTTCCCCTGCTTTAGAGACTCCGTAGAGCTCAAACGTATCGATTCCGACTGCACTCAGGCGTCCCAACGTATTGTTCGCCATCCGTTCCGCTCCTAAAAGCAGCGTTCCATCGTAATTATCGCAGGCAGATTCCACATGCGCCACCTGTTCTCCTTCCATGTAGACAAAATACTGGTCTCCCATTTTGGCGATCGCCAGCGTCGCTTTCTCTTTGTCCGGCAGCGGAAGTTTGGTATAATAATTATTTCCCAACACCACATCCAGCATTCCGTCATCCGCCAGACGGACCAGAAGTCCACGGAATGGCTCAGTCTCACTGAAGCAGGAAAATAATACCTTTTCGTCGCTCGTACACGTAGTGGAGAAACGCGTATAGATCGTCCAGTCTTTACTTCCCGTGTACAGCTTCTGTTTCGTATCTATAAAATCTGTCTTTCCATTCCCCTCAAACGGAGTCCCCAGCACATAATCCGCATCGCTCGGAAGCACATACGAAAACAGCGGATCTCCCGTCCGATCGGGTAAATCATAATTTTCCTTTAAATATTCTCCCAGCGCGGATGAAAATTTCGCACATCCGGCACTGTTTAAATGTCCTGCCGTATCGCCGAAATCCGTTGAGAAATCAAATCCATATTTCTGATAATCGCTCAGACAGTCCAGCTGCGGGATTCCTTCCTTGTCCAGCCATTCCTTGACGGTATTTAACCGCGCCCGTTCCTCATCCGGTATTGTATAAGGCGCCGTCATCACAACCAGCGGAATCTGGTTTTTATTACATAAATAGATGATTTTTTTCAAATATGTAAGCTGCTTCTCCCCGATCGGAAGTTTTTCCTTCGTCTGGGACGGTTCCCCCATCGGACAGATCACATTCCAGTCCTTTGTATTGTGCTCGCTGCGCGGGTTATCCCAAAAATAATAGGAAAAATCCGTTTTTCCAAGTTCCGCGTAACGTCCGTGGTACTGTGCCAGAGGAAACAGGGCATTCTCGCGATCCGCCGGTTCATACGAGGTCATGATGGCATCTATCTTATTTTTAGACCAGCGCATCCCCATCGTATTTTTGACCGCATTGACATAACCATAATACTCGGTATCATGCAAAAGTCCCAGCGCCTCCAGCACCACCACTTTCGGTTTCTGTGTCTTGAGCGCTTCTTCCAGATTATAATAGGCGTTCCAGATTGGCTGCACAGAACCCCAGAGCTTGTACGATGCAATTCCGTACTGATTGCACAAAATCGTGGTGTCCACATTTACTCCCAGATGGGAACTGCCCAGCAAAATCACATCAATACTGTCCTTCGGATAGGTATAAAAATCTTCTATCGTTGTCACGCCGTCATCATACTTAAACTGCAGCGTCTTATCCACCACATAAAAGATTCCCATGAACATACACAAAAACAGTGCGATCCGAAAAACAATCTTTCCTGTCCGCTTCATTTTCTATCTGCTTCCTCCCATCAGAATTGCATATAAATAAAGTTTGCCGCATTATATGCCGGTCCATAGATTCCAAAGATCAGCACGATAAAAATTCCCGTCAGCACCACGACATCCTGAACCAGGAATCCCTGGCGGCACAGAATGTCCCGAACCGTAATTCCCTTATAGGTGCAGATACTCACAACCAGCTGGAGAAGCAGCGCCGCTATCAGAATGTGCATCTCAACCGCCGACAATCCCAGTTCAAACAGTGCGCCGCCAAAGAGATTGTCCAGCCACAGCGTCGTAAACATCCGCTCGATGAATCCAAACGCCGTCTGTACATCCGCCGCATTGAAGAAGATCCAGGCAAAGTCAACCAGACAGAACGTGATGAGCGTCTGCACAATCTTATGTCCCAGTGATTCCGTCCGGATATGCAGTTTTTTTGCCAGCCATGCGCGCTGCGGCTCAAACTGCTGCTCCAGCACCTGGAACAGGCCATTCAATCCGCCCCAGATGATGAAATTCCAGCCAGCCCCGTGCCACAAGCCGCTGACTAAAAATACAATCATGATGTTGCGGTATTTCTGTCCCCGGCTGCAGCGGCTTCCGCCCAGTGGAAAATAGAGATAATCGCGAAACCAGCTCGACAGGGCAATATGCCACCGCCGCCAGAACTCCCCGACCGAGCGGGACAGATACGGGGTATCGAAGTTCGTCATGACCTCAAATCCCATGACTTCCGCCGCACCGGCCGCCAGATTCGAATAGCCGGCAAAATCGCCATAGATCTGAAGTCCAAACATGACAGCCGCCGTCACAAGCTGAAATCCCGAATACGTCTCATAATTGCCAAACACCTGACTGACCAGAATCGCCGCCCGGTCAGAAATCACCATTTTCTGGAAGTAGCCCCACAGCATCCGGTATAAACCGAGCTTAATTTTATGTAAATCCAGCCGGTGCTTTTCCCGAAACTGCGGCAGAAGGTGCGGCGCCCGCTCGATCGGTCCCGCGCAGAGCAGTGGGAAGAAGGAGACAAACGCTGCATAGTAGATAAAACTTTTCTCCGCCGGAATTTTCCCCTTATAGACTTCAAACGTATATCCCAACGCTTGAAATGTATAGAAGGAAATACCAACCGGCAAAGCGATCGAGAGCGCCGGACTCTGGACTCCCCATTCTGGAAAAACTGCCTGGATTCCATGCAGGGCATCCCCGACGATAAAATTAAAATACTTGAAAAAGAATAAGATACCCAGACAGAATATCAGTCCAAACAGCAGCCAGCCGCGGCCATATCTGCTGGAACCCTCTGTTTTTTTTCCCTGCTCTCCTGCCTTTTCGCACGACAGTTCTGCCAACGCAGCGCTCCCGCTTTTCTCCCCCGCCCCGCTCATCAACTGGAGCAAACGGTTTCGCTGCCTCTGTTTCTCCGCCCGCCTGCGCGCATGCTCAATCCCTAGCCCGACTACGTATGTCGCTGCCGTCGCCAGAAAGAGCAAAATCCCATACGCCGGATTAAAGCACATATAAAAGAAGTAGCTGACGATTACCAGCCACACATGGCGCCACCGATATGGAACCAGATAGTATAAAATCGCTGCTGCCGGAAAAAACAGCACAAAGCGAATCGAATTAAACAGCATGATTTTCTCCTTTGTCAGTCTTTCATCGCCGCATATAAAACGAGTGCCATACAGGGGTCAAACGAGGAAACACCTTCTATCGTCTCTGAAAACGCCCCATTCAGTGGATCCCCCTGTGAAAAACAGCGGAAACTCTCCATCCGGCTGACTGCCTGCGTCAAAAGTTCCGAATCCTGGCACTCTACCGCAATCAGTCCCACGATCGCATACACCGCCGGAGACTGATAATAACCTTCCGCCGTGACGTTTCCGTGGATATCATAGCGCGCCCAGACTCCATTCCCCTTCATCTGCTCCCGCAGCCAATGAAGCGACGCCTCTGGAAGACGCCCCACTTCCGCCTGATGCAGCAGCGTCATCATCGCCTCTGCCATGTTAAGCGATGTTTCACTGTACTTCTGTGTCTCATAATCATACGCACTCGCGTAAAACGGAAATTCATCGCCCAAATAGGCATTTTCAAGCGTCTCCTGCGCCTCCTGAATGGCTTCTGCGCCCTCTGGAACGTATGTTTCAAGCACTCCAAGCGATTTCCTGTCCACATAACACATCGTCAGTGTATGCGCCTTTGTTCCGTCCGAAAAGGTATAAAAATCGACCAGATTTCCATGTTCGTCTATATTATCCCGGGCAATCGCCTCCGCCCGGCGCAAAATCTCTGCATCAAGCCCGCCATCCCGGACATTTTTATCTTCCAGAGCACGCAGCACCCGCAGATCATCCAGCAATGCATTGACCTGCGCCTCCTGTCCCTTTTTTTCAGTTCCGTACCAGCGCAGCAAACCATTTTCATCCAGGTGTTTTTTTACATAGCCATATGCCGCGTCAAACAGGTCATCATCTTTCTGCTTGATGGCATATTCCATCAGAAGTCCCTGGCTTTCCGCCAGCACATCCGCCCCTTTCGGCGCGTTTCCGCCCTGTCCGGCGGCCTGCATCTGCACGCCGCCTTCTGCATTCATCAGGTTATTTCGGACAAATGCCTCTGTGTCCGCCGCCGCTCCGTTTTGCACGTAAGACAGCATCGCATCCAACTTCCCCACACTGTCAATCACGCCGGCATAGCAGTATACCAGTTTCCCCTCTGAATCCAAGAAAAAGCTGGTCGGAATGATGTGCATTCCCAATTTCTGGTAGACAGACAGATCCGCATCGACCACCCACTCAAATGGAATTTTCTTTTCTGCGATGGCCTTTTGGGCCTGTTCCAGAGACTCCTTTTCCGGATCCATCTTGTCCACAAGCACGACCTTGACGCCCTCTTCCTCCAGCATTTCCGCCAAAGGCTGCAAAACTTCCATCTGTTTTTCACAATAACTGCACCAGCTTCCCCAGTACATGACGAACGTCGTCCCAGCTCCCAGATGTTCGCTCAGACGCGTCTGGCTCCCATCCGGGTTCTCAAACACCTCATCCCCCAGTGTTTCTCCGAGTCTGATGTGATCGGGATAATGCCAGACAACCTCGGTAAGCTCCTCTGAACCAGACGCCTCTGCCTCTTCCATCTGTCCGGAATCAGCACCGGTATCTCCTGAATCTCCCAAAGAGCCATCCAGGCTCTGCACCAAGAGAAGAATCCCTGCCGCCGCGATCAGGCTAAACAGCAGAATTCCCACGATCAGATACTTTTGTAAGCGTTCAATCTTTGACATCCGCCTCTCCTTCTGCTACCTCTTCCACCGTTTTTTCCGCCTTTTCTTCGTGTCTACCTGCCGTTTTCATTTTTTCACTCTCCGAAACTGCCTGGGAAACAGATACGCGGATATGGCCTTCTCTCAGCGCTTCTTCCATATCCAGGCGGCTGCCCTGCATATGCTCCTCCATCTTCTGATCCGCATAATGCTCCGCTTCCTCAATCCGCCGGTATGCCGCCTCCTCCTCCTGCTTCTGCTGGCGTTTTCTGGTGCGGTTTTCCTCGCCGCCTACGATATAATCGCTGCACTCCTCATACAGAATATGAAGCGCAGCTGCTCCCAGAATTGCAAACAGATACAGCGCATGGAAATGGTAGCGGTTCTGATTTTCTACCAACAGATGCATCGCCACAGTTCCCAGAAACAAGGTAACCGGCACGTACAGCCAGCTTCCCCGTCGGTGCCACAATGCAAACACCGCGATCGCTGAAAATGCTACCAGTACCATATAATAATTATTGTTGTAATCGCGCATTGCATAATAAAATGCCTCCCGCGCGGGCGTCAGATTTCCCTGCTGCCCCATAAACAGAAGGTTCCATGTACTTCCATAATCATCATTCCCCCAGAGAACGCTGTATTTATGGAAAAACAGGTTGAGCAGGCTTGGAAGCGGTGCCTTCAGACGCTCCATCGCCAGGTCACGGCACGCTTTCTGCGCCTCCTGCGCGCTTCCGGTGCGGTCTAACGCCCCGTACAGGTAATCCGCGTCCTCCTGATTCCAGCCACCATAAGAATCCTGATTCAGTCCGACCAGAAGGTTATATCCAAACGAAGCGCTTCCTCCCGCTATCTCCGTATCGCTGGCATAAGAAACACATTTTCCCGTAATATTGGTCGTAACCATAAATGCCGCCAGAATCAGAAGCGCCCGGATCCACCCGCGGCTCATCGCCCGGGCCGTCACCGGAAGATCGTTGTACGGCCGTATCGGCAGCTTCACACGGCTCGGAACCAGGTAAATCACGATCGAAATCAGAAGTAGCATCGCCATCGGACGCACTGCGGAAGTAATTCCCAGCAATATTCCTAATACGATATGCCCACAAAACAGGCCGCCCTGTGGGCTTCCGTCATCCATCCGCTTTCTGACCAGGCATAAAAACAGCCACAGACAGATGTATAAAAGCAGGGAAAAAAGATACTCCGCTGCCAGAAAGTTATTGTACAAAATCTGCGACGGCCAGAATGCCGTCACAATCAGCGCGACAAAACCCGAAAACCGTCCCGCCAGCATGACCGCACAGCGCCATACAAAAAAGCACGCCGCCACCGCGCATACGATATTAAACACCTGTCCTGTCCACACCGACTCACCAAACAGACGGAGCACCAGCGAAAGCGCATAACTGTATCCGTAGACATGCGGGAACATGGAGATATACTGGCAATAGCCCGGCCCATCCTCCATCAGCGTGTTCTTATTGATAAGCTGGGCGATCTCGTAGTAAGTTTTATAATCCGATTCCGGCATCATCGGGACATACGCACATACACCACGCGTATGGCAAACGATGCCAGCAGGATGCACGCTGCCCCAATCCATTCCAGCGTCATCATCATTTTCGCATGGCGCTCTGCCCAGGCCGGAAGCTGTAAGCGCGCTCCGATGCAGGCCGCCATCAGCGTGAGCAGCACCACCGCACAGAGCAGCACGATCACAATCGCCGGATACAGATACGGGTACTCCCGTCCTTCTCCCAGACCCGCCATTCCGCTGAGCAGTGTGTAGGCACTGCCACATAAATACAAAAATATACACACTCCTGCAAACCATGTTTTACGCGCCTGCATTCTGCACCTCCCCCTCTTTCGCATTTTTCTTCCGAATCCGGCTGCCAAACCGATTCTGCACCGCCGGTATCAGCCATTTCACCCCCCATACAACGATCAGCAAAAATACCATATCGTAGACTTCGCGGAACAGATACAGCTGCTTGATCGGATCCGAATGGCCATTTCCGACCATCGGAAGCGGATACTGGATCGCCCCTAAGGCGATCAGGAGCATCAAAAGCCCGGCATACAGTTTCTGCCTTGCCGAATGCTTCTTCTTAAAAATCTGCCCCAGACAGATCAGGTAAATCACCCCAAACAGAATCACATATTCTGCAAAATACGACGGCGTCAGCCCGCCACGGATGTCCGACCACACATTGAACTTGCTGACGGTCCGGTGCGGCACATTGTTATACTCGCCCACATAGAGATTAAAGTTCGGCATCGGCTCTGCCGAAGCGACCGCCGTGTCATCTAACAGATGCCAGAACGCCTTCGGATGGCGTAGATACCAGCGCAGATAATCGGTCGAGCTGACTTTGTCATAAATCATCTTTTCTGCTTTCTCGGTTCTCGGCGGGCAGAAATACTCTTCCTTCGGCAGGTACGGGTGTTTTCCCTTATCGGCCGCCAGCCTCCGGTCCAGTCCCAGTTCATCTAACGCTTGTTCCGGCGAATCCGCGTACAGCAAAATACCATTCAAAAGTCCGCTGTACAAGGTATCCTGTGAGGAAACCGACTCATTTTTCATATAAACGCCTACTGCGCTCTCCACCAGGCAGACTGCCAGGAGAAGCGCCGCGATTCCCGTCAATAAGCGGCTCTTCCGGGTAAATGCCGTTCCAAGCGCCACCAGAATCCACCAGAACAGAAGAAACGGCACAAATAAGGCGTACTGTGCTTTCGCACAGGAAAGATAAATGCTCGCGCAGGCAAGCAGAAAAAGCGCCCTTCTCCGCCCCGCACGGCTCGTCTGCTCCAGTGCATCCACGCTCGATGCCGCCACCAGCATCATTCCCACAAAAGCGATTCCCTCGCCAAACAGGGAATTGAGCCAGCCCATATTATAACTGCCGCAGAACAGCAGAAGATATAGACCTGCCGCAACGGACGCTGTTTTTAATCCTAAATGGCGATGGGCCGCCCTCGCCAGCTGATAGACGCACCAGGCCAGCACCAGCATATGAAAGACGGCAATCACCGCCGTAGAAAACGGAATATCGGCCAGATCATACAGCATCCGCATGCCAGCCGAGATCCAGGTCTGCGTCAGCTCCGCCCGTCCCGGACGAATCTTTGTCCAGTCATACGGTTCCAGATAATCGTAGCGCTCGATCACCTTCTCATACTGCACTTCCGGATCAAAATAATCCTCCGGCGTATATACCACGCCCATCGCGTCCATCATTCGTCCAAAGTCACCGTTATTATACGCGCCGATGCGCGGGAAAAACAGGACACTTCCCATGATAAAAAACGATACCGCAGCTGCCACCCACGCGAACCGGCCGGAATCTGACAAAAAAGCCCGGCATGACTGCCACATCGCACTCCACCTGGAATCCGGTTCGGCTGATACAAGAGGCAGATAATTTTCCGCCGCAAACACCGGCTCCGGTGCTTGGCGCCGACTCAGATTGGAGTATGCCAGCCAGCGGACAAACGTATGAACCCCGGCTGCCACCGACACGATTCCCAGCGCAATCTGCGCATCAAAGAAAAACTGGAACAGCAGGCGGTTTTCCTCGATATCCGCCGTTCCGCAGCTTACAAGCGCCGCCGCCAGCAAAAGCCAGGTAGAAATCACCAGACCGCCTGTTAACGCCGCCTGTTTTTTTCTCCGGCGCGCCCCTGCGATCAGCATAAGAACTAGGCAAAAGACCGACATTCCGCCAAACGCTGCCGGTGTATGGAACCAGAACTGCCGCAGCAGATCCCAGTAATCGGCCCGAAGAACGGAATCATTTCCTTCCTCATAGATACTATGCGACACATCCACATGCCCCGCCTGTGCAGACACCAGCCCCAGCAGACGCCCGAACGCTGCCGGATTCTTTGCATAATATTTCACAATCCTTCCATAGCTGATATGGCTGTAGATTGCCTCCCCGGCCTTCTCGCTGCCCGGTGCGATATAATACTCCGTCTCTTCCATGTAAGCCGATTTTCCCGTATCCTGCGCCAGTTTTTCATCCATTCCAAACGCTTCCAGCGCCTTTTCCGGATCGTCCGCCGACACCAGAACACCGTCAAAAAAGCTGTGATATAAGTTTGTCCGGTTGAATATCTGCCCGTTCTGGGTCGAAAAACGAACGGAACAAACGCCAAGAAATACTGCGCAGACAAGCACAACAAAGCGCATCCAGCCCTTTCCCCGCTCAGAATCCTTACAGCTTCCAAATCCCAGCCAGAAAACTACACTGAGAACCAGTGGCAGCAGCACAACCGCAAGCTCCGACGATGTCAAAACCAGCAGTCCGGTAAACGCAGACGGAAGCCAGACGGACACTCCCCGCACAGTTGTATGCGTCAAAAGCGCTGCTCCGCGGAACAAAGCGGCCGCAAAGGCCGTACATGCCACAAACAAGGCAGCGTGGAGATACAGGGAATTAAAATAGGTCAAATAATTGCCGCAGACAAAGAGTATTCCACAAACCGCCCCTGCTGTCACACCGAATCCGCCGATCAACACATACAGCGATTTGATCAGGAAGAAAAGCGACACCGCAAAAAACGCCGCCAGCACGATTGCCAGAAGCAGGGTGGAAAACGGACGGCCAAACAACCTACAAAGGAAACTGACGATTGCAGCCGGATAAACAAGCGACGGTCCCGCCTTGAGCTGCAGCATCGCCGTCCACGGAATCTGATCAATCATAAAAAATTCATTGGCGCGCGTATAGTATTCTTCCGGGGCATACAGATTTCCGCGCGACAGTCCCAGCTGCGGCAGAAGCAGATCATAACGCCCCACATCCAGCATCGCCGGGCGCGGATTCTGCAGCAGAAACAGCAGGCTGGCTAAAAATACCACTCCCGCGATTCCTGCTGCCGCCATATTCTGCTGTCCATCCCAAAATTTCTGTCTCTGCTTCATTCGTTCTCTCATTCTTTCCCAAACGTATCTGCTGTGAAGTATAAGCCCATACGATTACTCAGCCAATTCCCTCACCAACACATCCGCAATCCGTCGACTTGCCGTTCCATCCCCATACGGATTGGAAGCCCCGCTCATACGTGCGTACTCCTCCGGATCCTCCAACAACTTCCGGAACTCCCGGTAAACATCTTCTTCCTGCGTACCAACCAGTTTTAAGGTTCCCGCATCCACGCCTTCCGGGCGCTCCGTCGTATCGCGCAGCACCAGCACCGGCTTTCCGAGCGACGGCGCTTCCTCCTGAATTCCGCCGCTGTCTGTCAGAATCAGATCGGCCGCCGCGATAAAATTATGAAAATCAAACACATCCAGCGGTTCAATCAGCCGCAGCCGACCTTCTTTTCCAAACACTTTCGCTGCCGCCTCGCGCACCAGTGGATTTTTATGGATTGGATACAAAATCCGTACCTCCGGGTGTTCTTCCAGCACCCGCCGAATCCCCTGAAAAATATGAATCATCGGCTCTCCCAGATTTTCACGGCGGTGTGCCGTCAGGAGGACAAAACGGGAACCATTTTCCTTCGCCCACGAAAGTTCCGGATGGGTATATCCCTCCTGAACCGTCGTTTTCAGCGCATCGATCGAAGTATTTCCCGTCACATAAATCTGCTCTGGCTTTTTTCCTTCCCGCACCAGCGTTTCCTCCGAAAGCCGGGTCGGTGCAAAATACCAGCGGGACATGGAATCAATCGCCTGCCGGTTAAACTCTTCCGGAAACGGGGAATCAATCTGGTAGGTCCGAAGTCCCGCTTCTACGTGTCCCACCGGGATCTGGCGGTAAAATGCCGCCAGCCCCGCCGCAAACGCTGTCGAAGTATCCCCATGGACCAGAACCGCGTCCGGCTGTTCCATTTCATACACGTTCTGCATCCCTTGCAGAATCCGCACCGTGATATCTGACAAGGTCTGTCCCGGCTGCATGATATCCAGATCATAGTCCGGCTGAATCTTAAAATAATCCAGTACCTGATACAGCATCTCCCGATGCTGTCCGGTTACACATACAACCGTCTCAAGCTCCGGTCTTTTTTTGAGCTCCAGCACCAGTGGGCACATCTTGATCGCCTCCGGCCTTGTACCAAACACAAGCATTACTTTTTGTCTTTCGCCCATTCTATTTTTCCTCCTTTCGGCGTGCCAGATAAATACGGATCAGAATCAATACAACTGCTAAAAGCAGAATCATCATGGAAGACACGGCAACCACCGTAAACAGTACCGTATCGCGGTTGTTCTTCACAAACTGCTTTAAATCCGGCGTCTGTACCTCTGATTCTTTTAAGAACTTATACGTCCGGATCTCTCCGTTTGGCTCAAATAAAACCACATCGTCCTTTAACTTCCATGTATTACTGTCTTTCTGGAGATATTCGCCCATCTGAACCATCGAATTCTCGTCCGTCGCACAGACTGCCAGAAGGGCTCTTCCCTCCCCATAAGGCGAATGAATTAACTGCATGATACCACATTTTCCAGCAAATTCATCCGACAGAAGCTGCGTGCGGTTGCTTGCAAAACGGCTTCCATCTTCCTCATACCGGAAAGAAAGCTGGGAATTGAGTTCCTGCAGCAGTGCATTATCTTTGTAACTGCCAAGGACAACCAGGTTCCGGTCCATCGTTTTTCCATCAAAGTTTCTGGCACGTACTACATCTATACTTCCATACGGACTGATATTCACGCCGTACAGCGCTGCAACCTGTCCCAGAGTGTTAAGCTCGACATCGCTGATCGAATCCGGTATCACCACTGTCACCTCATTGAACCGGTTGCTCAACTCAAACGGAACTGGCTGGTTGTCAAAGGAAAGCTCTCCTGTCTTTCCAACCGGAAGATAGAACGTCGAAGTCTCCGCCACATACGCCCACGGCATCTCATCCATACGCGGGCTACAGAACAGCTCCGGCAGTTCCAGATCAAAAACAACCTGGATGCTTCCAGCCGTCTGTCCGATCACATCCGCCGGGAGAGAAAAACTAAGCGTATCATCACCTGCATTCCCTTTCGTCAGCTTCTTGCTTGCCACCGGCGTCTCTCCCCAGTAGACGGTAATCAGGGAACGGCTAAAGTCAAGATTTTCACTATATCGGAACGCCAGATCGATCTTACCCGTTCCAGCTAACACATAGCCGCCAGAAAACGGCAGATAGATTGTCTGCTTCTGATGGAACGGTCCCACATAGCTGAGTCCTCCGCCTGCAAGGCTTGTGAGCGTATAAGCTGCATTTTCATCGCTGTAGGAAAGTGCCTCTTTCATGAGCTTCGATGCATCTTTTTCTACATAGGCCGTCGAACGCATCTCCTGATTGACGCGCGTCTCGTCTGCCAGCATCATCGCCGCTTCCGTCAGACAGTCTCCATCCGCCGATACGATGAGCAGTGTCCGATCATCACCTTCACCAAATGCCGTCGCAACTGCCCGCTCTTTCAGATCACCTGCATCCGACGGAAGCATCTTTTTATATTCGGACGGAAGATTTTTAAGCAGGCTGACAAGCACCTTTTTATTATAATTTTCTGCCTTTGAAAACGTGGACAATGTAATCGAATCCTGCGTATCCGTCTCAGCCGACAGATCCGCTCTTAAAAGGAGTGCCGCCGAAAGCTCCGCTTCATCGATCGCATCCGAGGTCGCCACCACGGTCTGGCTTCCTGATTCATCGGTTGTTGAAAGGTATGGATATGGATACCACGCAATCTGGTTCTGCGCATCAATGACATCATACCCAACCGCCACAAATGAGCTCTGCTCCAATCTGACCCAGTTTGCCCCGCTCAAGTCATCGATACAGCCTTCTTCATCGTAAATACGCACGTATCCGGTCACACCAAAATTGTTAAATCCCTTCCGCAGCATTTCAACCGGTATCGGGACATAGGCGATCTGCTCACGTCCATTCTGATAATCCACTTTACAGGAATAGATCGGCTCATTATTGACTGAAAAAGTAAGGGAGGCTGGTCCATCCCCGATCATCTGGCTGAGTGTAAATTGCACTCTTGCATATGCATACTGTTCATTCCAATAATTCTGCACCTTAAAGTACAAGTTATTTGTATCGAAAATACCACTGAACACAACATCCTCATTATATGTAAATTCTTTTACATACGGTGTCGACGCGTACTGCGGCATCTCCGTGAGCGGCATCGCCGCATCCTCCGGATTCATGCTCATAACTGCGTCTAGCAGTTCCTGACTTGTCGCATCCTGTATTTCCGTCTCTGTCTCCGGTACAGCTGGTTGTACGTTTTCCTGGCTTTCCGCTGCCGCACCGTCCTCCAACTGTACCATTTCGTCCGCTGGATCTACCGCCTGTGTCACATCCACTCCCGGCTGCACCATTTCTTCCACCGGAACTGGCTGTGCAGTTTCTTCCACCGGCTGCGTCTCCCGATTCTTTTTAGGCGCCGCATACGAGGTGCCTTGTGGAATACTGCTGGCAAGCACAACCGCGCAGCAGACGGCTGCCAGGCCTCTCTTCCATCGTCTCATAGCTCCATGTCCTTTCTAGTTATTAAAAACTCTTCCGAACGTTTCTGTTCTTTCATTCATTTTTTACGATAACCCGTATGAATCATTGTCTCCAGTTCTTCCGCCGATACATCATCCGATGCTTTCTCCTCATAACGAACCGTTTTATCCCATACCACCTTTTTTCCGTTGATAGAGTCCGATACGCTCATCCACAGGGCACGTGCCACAACGAACACCCAGAGCTTGGAATAGGTAAACAGCATCAAAAGGGCCAAAACTGCCGACTCCAAAGTAAACTCATTCTTTTCTGTTACCAGCGTCAACATGATATTGACGACAAACACTAAAATCGCCATCACCCACAAAAGGGTTGAAAATCCCCCAAGGGTTACATGGGTAAAGCCCAAGATACCCGTCAGGAAGATAGTATCAGAGATAATCAGCGCGGACAGCATCATCAGATACACGATCAAATAATAGATCACATCCAGACGCATCTTGCCCGCATGGGGATCAAAGGCATACTTGAAATTTTTAACCAGTACATATAGATTCCCTTTCGCCCACCGCGTCCGCTGCTTAAACCAGACAGGCAGAAGATGCGGCTCCTGTTCCCAGGTAACCGCCATCGGCATATGCTGGATGTAATACCCCATCCGGTACAGCCGAAAGCTGATCTCCGTATCCTCCGAAAGCGCTTTCGGATCCCAGCCGCCAATCTCCTCAATGATACTGCGGCGGATAACGTAATTCGTTCCCGGAATCGTACAAAGTTTAAAGAAGAAGTAACGCCCCGCCTGATTCATGCACTGGTAGGCCAGCGTCTCGATATTGACAAACCGGGTAAGAATCGTCGCGTTCCGGTTTCTCGTCCGGAACTTGCCGATCACCGCCCCGCGCTTGGGATCCTGCATCAGGTTTTCTACCAGAATCCGAAGTGCCTGCGGTTCCGGGGTATTATCCGCATCATAGATCGCGATCACGCTTCCTTTGGAGAGAGCAAAACCGATATTTAATGCATTGGACTTTCCAGTTCCCCCAACTACATTGTCAGTCGACACGACGATCAGATGCCGATCCGGAAACTCTTTCTGAATCTCCTGCAACTTCTTCTCCGTGTCATCGCTCGAATTATCGTTAATTACGATAATCTCATATTTATCAACCGGGTAATCAAACTGCAGAAGAGCCCGCACGGTCCTCGATATAACGATGCTCTCATTGTGTGCTGGCACCATCACACTGACCATCGGATATTCCTCTTCCTTTAATGGAACACGCCCGCCGTCTTTCTCCACACGCATATAGTGAATGAAACCGCCGATCGAAAGGATGACGTTCAAAATCATCAGTGACCAGATTGCTGCAATCGCGTATAAGGATAACCCATCGATCCATGACATTTAAGGCTCCTCCTTCCGTTTCTGTCTTCGTTTTTTTTGTCCCTGTTTCTCCGACTCCATCAAAAAATGTCTGTACTGTTTTCTCCTGGCATATCCAATCATCAAAAGAAACAGTCCCGTCACGACCGTTACCAGCATAATCAGCCCCTCACTCTCATTCTGGATATTCATGGTAAACCGATCAAAGAGGTTTCTTTTATAGTCATAATTTTCCGGATAGAGCTGCGGTTCATAGACTGTGCTGCACAAGGTATCATTGATCTTCAACGCCTGTTTTCTCCAACTCAGATGAAAATTATCTGCCCACAGGGACTGTTCGCTATCCCATAGACTGTAATACGCATTGGAATTATTTTGAGCATCCGCAATCACCTCC
>JBNMLY010000038.1:0-17994 GCA_050875065.1 Otoolea sp.
CTCACATCCTCTGTCGCCTCCCACGCGGAGGCGTGGATTGAAATGCGCACCAGTGACATGATGACGGTCATCTGCTCCGTCGCCTCCCTCGCGGAGGCGTGGATTGAAATTCTTTGTAAACGACGTATAATAAATCCAACCGTCGCCGTCGCCTCCCTCGTGGAGGCGTGGATTGAAATGCCGCGGGGTGATTCCAAGCCCCGCGCTCCGGCTAGGTCGCCTCCCTCAGGGGGTGAAATGATATTAACCAGATGTTTACATTCGAGAACATCAGTTGCCTCCTTCGCAGGGGCAAGGATTGAAATAGCAATGAGCCGTTACCTCTTATGACCTCCGTTACAGAGATGAGGATTGAAATTGGAACAAAAATCAGGTGGATATATCGACGTTAAAGATCGTTTTCTTCATGGAAATGCGAAAAATAGTGTTGCTAAAAATTGCATGAAATTAATGAAGGAATATGTTATGATATCCATATGAATGTGGAGGGACTGGCACCAGAGTGGACGATTCCTAAAATGGTGTTAGAAATTTCAGATTACAAAAAAAATATGTTTGCAATGTCTAAATCATAGGGATGATTAAAATTATTCGCTAGCAGATAAAAAAATTTCATATTAAAATTTCGCTTCTAGTATGCGGAAATGAGCTGTCGCTTTTTTGCGGCGTGGATTGAAATCTATTATTGTTATCATTCGAGAAATTGGTTCCTGCAAACCCTATGTGGCGCCGTTTGCGTTTTTTTTAATCAGGATGATAGAAACTATGTGGAACCAGATATTAGTGTGATATGTGATCCGTCCAAGTTAAATGATAGGGGATGTTTTGGAGCGCCTGATTGGATTATTGAAGTGGTTTCACCAGGAAGTCAGCGGATTGATTATATGATTAAGCTGTTTGAATACAGGACGGCAGGCGTAAGGGAATATTGGATTGTAGATAAAAGCAAGAATCGGATTATTGTATATAATTTCGAGCAAAATGATATGAGTGAATATACGTTTTCGGATATTGTGCCAGCGAGCATTTATGAAAATCTAAAGATCGATTTTTCTGCAATCGATGAAATTTAATCAGAATAGATAAAATGTGGATTTAAAAAAATAAAAAGGGCTTGCCGCATTAGCGAATCTGTTTGCTGAGCGGAAGCCCATTTTGTTGAAATGTAGAGAACTTTTTCTGAATGCTCGTAAATAGCATATTTTGCAGACACTCAAACAATAGTAGAAAAATTTATTTGAGTGTCTTACTCCGCCATCTTCTGCACCATCTCCAACGCTTTCGCCCAAATCGCCCCCGTATCCAGCTCCTTCACATCCAGTCCTTCCGCGCAGAAATAGTCCATTTCCCCGATGCCAAATGCCTGGCAGTTGCGTTCTATATACGTATGTGCCGGATTTTCCTGGCCGACCGGTCCGCCGGAGGTTTGGAGGAAGGTGAGTTTATCAGCGTGGCAATAGCCTTCCTGTCCGTGTTCGCCGTATCCGAAGGTGACGCCGCCGACACTGATGTGCTCAATATAGATTTTCAGGATCGACGGGAAGGAGAGATCCCAGAAGGGTGCTGCGAGGACGATTCGGTCAGCGACTGCAAACTGGCGCGCCAGAGCGAACATCGGATGAGAGTATTCGTGCTTATTTAAAAGTGCATCGCGCGTGGTGATGTCCTCATTTAACAGAGGTTTCAGTGCCAGATCGCGCAGAGTGACAGTTTCGGTTTCGCAACCCGGGTGCAGCTCCAGATAGCGCTGTAAAAAGATGTCGAGAAGCTGTGCTGTGCGGGAGATTTCTTTTGGTCGAATTGTGCTGTCGATGATTAGAAGTTTCATGGTAAATCGTGTCCTTTCAATGAATGATGAATGCCATGTAATTGAGTTTTCAAATAAATAGAAATTGCTCTGTGAATCTTTTTTATCATGATCGTATCATAGAGTGATTGTAAATACAATAGATGGACAAACAACTCAAAGAAATATAGAAAGATTTATAGAACAAAGAATGTGCCTTGGCACATTCTCACGCCGAGCGCGGTCGCTTGCGACATGATTCCTCTTCGCGCGAGTGCGCATCCACGCGGTTTAACACCAGGACAAAAATGTGAAAAAGGGCTGAAGATGGACGTTTACTGAAAAACTTCTATGCTGAAAAATAAAAGGCATGGTCATTATAAGAAAGAATTAGCTTTATATTGATAGACCAAAATATAAAACACCAAAATCAGCAGAAATTCCCACAGTACCTGTTTCATATCTGATATATTTACAAGCCCCCCTCAACTGGCTATAATAAAGAATGTCTGTTTGCCTGCAAAGGCGCGGAACCATATCTATCTGCATCGGGGCGGGCATGACGAAACACAGAACATAATAGAATGGAAGACACAGCAATGAATGTAATTGAAAAATTTGGAAATATGGTAAGCAGCCAGGCGCTTAAGGATCCGGAAAAAGCGCGTCGGCTGCTTCTTGCGGGATACCGCTTGCAGGAGAAGAGGCTTCAATTTTTGCCGGATCGGAAACTGCCGTCTTCGGGGCAGTTTGCGGCGAGGGTGGTCATGAAAAATATCATCCAGTCGCTTTCGAAGCCGGAACATGCAGCGATGGTCAGCATATTTGTGCCGGGGGAGCTGGTGATGGCGGCGGGGCTGACACCGTACTCGGTGGAGGCGATGTCCTGTTTTATGGCGGGAACGAAATGTGAGCAGGCATTTCTTCGGAGAACCGAGGAAGAAGGATTTCCGGAGACGATGTGTTCCTACCACCGTGTTTTTCTGGGCGCGGCGCTGACGGGAATTCTGCCGAAACCAAACTGCACGATTTACACGAACCTGGCCTGCGATGGAAATATGATGACATTTCCTTATTTAAAGGATCAATTCGAATGTCCGGGATTCTACATTGACGTTCCGTATGAGAAAAACCGGGAATCGGTTCTGTATGTGGCGGATCAGTTACGGAAATTGAAACGGTTTCTGGAGGAGACGACGGGGCGGCGGATTTCGGAGGAAACGGTGCGAAGTGCTGTTAATAACAGCCGGAAGGCGGCAGCAACTTATAAAAAACAGCTTGCCCTGCGCTGTGCACATGATCCGGTAACTTCTCTGACGAATGAGCTGTATGCGCTTTTTATGTGCCATCTGCTGGCTGGTTCGGAGACGGCGGTTACTTATACGGAAAAACTCCTGCGCGACGTGCGGATGTCGCCGAAGGGAGACGGGCTTTCGGTGATTTGGATGCATATCATGCCGTTTTTGCAGGAACCGGTCAAGGATATTTTTAATTATAGTAAGAAAATGCACATCCGCGCTTGTGATTTTATCGCGGATGGCTTTCAGGAGATGCGTGCGGAGGATCCGTATGAGGCGATGGCGGAGAAAATGGTATACTGCATTTACAACGGCAGCGTGAAACAGAGAATTGAGGAGGCAGAGAAACTTGCCAAAATCACGGAAGCGGATGGGGCGGTTTTATTTGCCCATTGGGGCTGTAAGGGAACGATCGGTGCGTCTAGTCTGATTAAACAGTCCTTGGAAAAAGAGGGACTTCCGACGATGATTCTCGACGGTGACGGCTGCAATCCGGCGAATACCAGCGACGGTCAGGTATCGACGCGGCTTCAGGCGTTTGTGGAAATGCTGGAAAAGGGCAAGGAGGAGAAACACGCATGATTTATTACGTCTGTAAATACACCCCGATCGAGCTGTTCCGGGGATTTGGAGAAGAATGTGCCGTTTTGGAGGAAATGCCGGAAAATTTTGAACAGTCGGATCAAATCGCACATGCCAATCTGTGTGGATTTGGTAAATCGGTCATTCAGGCGGTGTTGGAAGGAAAAGTGGAGCAGCTAGTGCTGGTAAATTGCTGCGATTCGATGCGCCGCGTCTACGACATCGTGGAAAGCACGGGAAAATGCAAGTTTTTATATATGTTGGACCTGCCGCACGATGATAATGAATGTGAAAAAGTGAAATTTGCGGGCGCGATCCAGAGATTGAAAAAGGCGTATGAGGCATATTCCGGGAAAATGTTTGATCAACGTGCGTTTATTAAATCATTTGTCACACCGGAAATGAACACAGCGCCGTATATCGGCGTGCTGGGTGTGCGGGTCAGTGGTATTTTAGAGAAAATGATCCGGGACAATATCCAGATGGATGTGGAAAATCTGACATGTACAGGCGGACGGAAATTGTCAGTCATCCAGGATGAAATGTGGGGAATGGAGGAAAAAGAACTCTTCCTTTCTTACGCGGACGCCCTGTTAGGACAGATGCCGTGTTTCCGCATGAACCGTTCGGCTCGCAGAAACCGTCTGTATCTGGATCCGAATTTAAAGGGAATTATTTACCACACGATCAAGTTCTGCGATTACTATGGATTTGAGTATGCGAGCATCAAGCGGGATATCAAGGTTCCGCTTCTTAAAATAGAGACCGATTTTACAAGCCAGAGTGCGGGGCAGCTTTTGACACGTATTCAGGCATTTGCGGAGACGATCGAGGGATCGGAGGACATGGATCCGGGAAAGGGCATCAGCGAGGAGGCAAGAAAGAAGATGGAGTCAGGTGTTTATTATGTAGCGGGAATTGACAGCGGTTCGACGAGTACCGATGTAGTGATTCTGGATCAGGACGGAAAAATTAAATCGACAATGATCATTCCGACCGGCGGCGGTGCGATGATGAGTGCCGAGAAGAGTCTGGATCTGGCGATTGAGAAAGCGGGAATTAAGAAGGAGGAGATCGTGCGGATTGATACGACCGGCTACGGACGCGCGTATATTGACAGCGGGGACGACAGCATCACGGAGATCACCTGCCACGCCAAGGGCGCGAATTACCTGAATCCGAATGTCCGCACCATCATCGATATCGGCGGACAGGATATCAAGGCGATCAGCATCGATGAAAAGGGAGCGGTAAAAAATTTCCTGATGAACGATAAATGCGCCGCCGGAACGGGACGTTTCCTGGAGATGATGGCGAAAACGCTGGGACTTTCCCTGGAGGAAATGAGCGTCAAGGGCTTGGAGTGGAAGCACAATATCGTGATTTCCAGTATGTGCACGGTTTTTGCGGAGTCGGAGGTTGTGTCGCTGGTGGCACAGAATAAAGATGTGGCAGATATCATTCACGGCCTGAATGTGTCGGTTGCCTCCAAAGTAGGTGCGCTGGCAGCCCGTCTCGGAAAAGATCATCCGGGCGAATATATGATGACCGGCGGCGTGGCGAAAAACCAGGGCATTATCCATGCATTGGAAGAGAAGATCGGTGCGAAACTTTACATCTGCGACGAGGCGCAGCTCTGCGGTGCGCTGGGAGCGGCTTTATTTGCCTATGAGAAATGTAAAGAAAACGAGGAGAAAACACAATGAAATGGCTGATTGCATCGGATATTCACGGCTCAGAATATTACTGCCGAGAGCTTCTGGAGGCGTATGAGAGGGAGCAGGCAGACCGGATGGTACTGTTGGGAGATATTTTATATCACGGTCCGCGCAATGATCTGCCGAAGGGCTACCAGCCGAAACAGGTCATTGAACTGTTAAATGGATACAAGGAGAGTATTCTGTGTGTGCGCGGAAACTGCGACACAGAGGTCGATCAGATGGTTCTGAAATTCCCGATTCTGGCAGAGTACTGTGTGATTGCGGACGGAAAACGGCTGATTTATGCGACGCACGGACATCATTTTAATGAAAAAAATCTGCCGCCGTTCCACAAGGGAGATATTCTGCTGTGCGGCCATACCCATGTGCCGAAATGCACGGAACATCCAGACTTTATCTACATGAATCCGGGATCCGTGTCGATTCCGAAGGAAGAGAGCTGGCATGGGTATATGATTTATGAGAATGGGCGCTTTGTCTGGAAAGACTTGCAGGGAAACGAAAAGATGGAGTGGCAGGAATTATAAGAAAATAGGGAAACAGCGAAGAAAATGAGTTGAAGGTAGCCGTCAGATGACACAAAATGGTATCTGGCGGCTTTTGCGTATGTGACAATGCGTCAGGTGCCGTGCAGCATTTGAGCATGTTTGTCGAATACTTGTATAGATATCTTCGTCAGATACTCACTTGCGGAGGCGGAGGCCAATTCATCGATCACCGCCTCCTTATAAGAATACTGCCCGGTCTGAAAATGATTCTGGTCGATCCATGCAAATAATTTTGCGTAGGTGGCCTCCGAATCATAATAATCTCCCATCAGATAGGCGACGGCATACGTCCCGGCTGGTTTTACATGAAAAGGATGTCCCTTCGGCCGGTGATTTACCTTGGTTATAAAATATGCATACGTATCCAGACGGTTTTCGCGCAGATCTGCGACATCGAGCATGGCACCGTATGGATGGCCGGCGTTCAGACCGTGGTGGTTGCAGTAGCCGATATGGCGGCAGAGCGCCTGGATGATAGTCTTATGGTCATTAGTATGGATCGGTTCGCTGAGAATCAGATATTCTTCCGGCATCTGTTCCAGAAAAGTATGCCCGCTCATCGTCTCAGGGCGGAAGAAAATCCCGTCCTCCGGAGTCTTTTTCTGGCAAAGGTTCAGGGATTCCTGAAGCGAGAGCAGGGATAATTTGGTATCCACCACCTCTTTAATCTTGCGAAGCCGTTCTTCTTCTTTCTTGATCTTTTCCTGTTGTTCTAACAGAAGTTCTTTCAATGCCTGCGGGTTGCGCTGATCTAAAAATGCACCGATTTCTTTGAGCGGCATTCCGAGTTCTTTCAGGCACACAATCGTAAAAAACACATCAAACTGGTTTTCACTGTAATAACGGTAGCCTTTTTCGTCCGTATAAGCAGGCCGGAACAGTCCAATTTCATCATAATGGATCAGCGTCCGCTTGTTTGTTCCGCATAATTTTGCAAAATCCCCGGTTTTTATGTATGCTTTTTTGAACTTTTGCATAAATATACATTCCTTTCTTGACTATACCGTTACGTTATACTCTATTATATAGATGTTTTTTGAAGATGGCAAGATGCGCCGGAAACAGTGGTAAAAATCGGGCTGCTGTTTACCGACAGGCACGCTTGGAAACGAAAGCGCTGTAAGGATAAGGTGGCGCATCATGGACATTTTTGAAACGAGAGATGCTGTGCGGGAACAGAAAGCACGGCTGTGAGAACATGGAAACACGATAGATTTTTAGGAATGAAAGGAAGTATCGAAATAATATGCCAAAATTAAGTGACCGAGTAAATACATTTACAGATTCCGTCATCCGGCGCATGACGAGAATCAGCGACGAGTACGGGGCCATCAATCTATCCCAGGGATTCCCGGATTTTGATCCGCCAAAGGCGATTCTGGATCGTCTGGCCGAGGTAGCATATGAGGGACCGCACCAGTACTCCATTACCTTCGGAGCGGAGAATTTCCGCGAGGCGCTGGCAAAGAAGCAGGGAAAAGCGATCGGAAGAGAGATCAATCCGGAGACGGAGATCGTGGTTACCTGCGGAGGAACTGAGGCGATGATGAGTGCGATGATGACTATCTGCAATCCGGGCGATAAAGTAATGGTATTTTCCCCATTTTATGAAAACTACGGGGCTGACGCGATTCTGTCCGGGGCAGAGCCGATCTACATTCCGCTGGTGCCGCCGACGTATGAATTTGATATCAATCTGGTAGAAGAGGGCTTCAAGGCGGGCGCGAAAGCGATCATCGTCTGCAATCCGTCCAATCCGTGCGGAAAGGTATTTACCAGAGAGGAACTGACCCAGATCGGAAATCTGGCAGTCAAATATGATGGATTTGTCGTGACGGATGAGGTTTACGAGCACATGGTATACGCGCCGAATGAGCACGTCTGCATGGCGTCCCTTCCGGGAATGTACGAGCACACCATCACATGTAATTCTCTTTCCAAGACCTACTCGATCACGGGATGGAGACTGGGTTACCTGATCGGGCCGGAGGAAGTGATCGAGGGTGCGAAAAAGGTACACGATTTCCTGACCGTCGGAGCAGCCGCACCGCTCCAGGAGGCAGCCGTGGTAGGTTTGGAGTTTCCGGAATCGTATTACAGCGACTTGCTGGCACTCTATACGAAGAAGAGAGAACATTTCTTAAAAGGTCTGGATGCGATCGGACTGAAACACAATGTGCCGCAGGGAACGTATTTTGTCATGATCGATATTCAGGAGTTTCTGGATCTGCCGCAGTTTGCGGGATACACCGATCTGGAATTCTGTGAGTGGATGATCAAAAACATCGGCGTGGCAGCCGTTCCGGGTTCCAGCTTCTTTCGGGAGAATGTAAACAATCTGATCCGACTGCATTTTGCACGGGAGGAGAAGACGATCGACGAGGCACTGGCACGTTTGAAGAAATTAAAGGAGTTGCTGTAGGATGACCTATTCGGTAAATTTTGCAAATTATACGATCGGCAAAGAGGCCTATCAGAATGTTGATGAAGTATGCAGCCGATACGGCACGAAGGCACTGCTGATCGGTGGAAAACTGGCGCTGGAAGCGGGAAAAGAAAAGCTTCTGCGGGCGCTCGCAGCCGGGAAACATCCGATTACGATTGTGGATACGGTTCTGTTTGGCTCAGACTGCACCTATGCCGGGATGGAAAAACTGGCCGCCCGCGCGAAAGAGTGCGGCGCCGAGATGATTTTTGGCATGGGAGGCGGCAAGGCGCTGGATACAGCGAAGGGAACGGCAGAAAAATGCGGACTTCCGGTTTTTACGTTTCCGACGATTGCGGCGACCTGCGCGGCGACGACGGCCCTCTCGGTTGTGTACAAAGAAGATGGAAATTTTGACAGTTTCTATTTCTATGAGAAACCGGCACGCCACAGTTTTATCGATACGGAGATCATTGCGTCCGCACCGGAGTGTTATCTGAGAGCGGGAATCGGTGATACGCTGGGAAAATACTTTGAGTGCCATTTTTCGGCGAGAGGCGATCGGCTGACACACAGTTCGGCGCTGGGACGTGAAATCAGCAATATGTGTTATCTCCCATTGCGTGAATATGCGGAAGATGCGCTGAAAGAATGTCGGGAAAACCGGGCAGGCGAAGCGCTGGAACAGGCAGTGCTTGCCAACATCGTAAGCACGGGTCTGGTATCGCTGCTGGTGCTGGATGAGTACAATGGCGCGATTGCACATTCTGTTTACTATGGACTGGTGCTGCTTCCGGGCTTTGAGGAGGAGAATCTTCACGGCGATGTGGTGGCGTATGGCGTGCTGGTCCAGCTTGTGGTGGACGGAGAAATGGAGAAAGCGCGCGAGATGAAGGCGTTTTTGCAGAAGCTGGGAATCCGCACCACGTTGGCTGAAATGGGAGCGCCGCTTGAACGGGAGGCGCTTGCAGCCGTCCTGAAAGAGGTGGTGACCGGCCCGGATATGGATCACATTCCGTATGAGGTGACAGAAGACATGATTTATGAAGCATTCTGCAAGGTGGAATCCTTATAATTAGTTGGCAGCAGACGCTGATGGATACATTTACTGTAAAAACGAAAATCATATCGTTTAAGGCGGAAAAATGGTTCAGAATAAGTGATTGTGTTTTGGATGCCGACCGTATATGCGTGAAAATACGCGGATTGTTATAAATAGGAAAGAGAAGAGAAAAAAGAAAATGGAAAAATCGTATGTAACAGGCAAGAATCTCCTGAAATTCCTGCTTGGTTCGGCCTTTGGTATCCTGATGTTCCTCGTGCCGATTCCGCAGGGAGAATCCTTTACAACCTTACTGGACTTCCTGAAAGGATGGATCAAGGGGCTGTTTGGGGCTGGTCTGCCGTATATTATTGTCGCAATTTTGATTGTATCTGCCGTGCTCAGTGTGTACGATTATCTGGCAAAACCGGACTGGATCCGGAAAAACCATTATCTGACCAGAGCGTTTTCGACCACGCCGCTGTATCTGGTATCGAAGGTGCTCGGTGCTGTTTTTGCAGTCATGGTCGTATTTAAGTTTGGTCCGGAGCAGGTGACTTCGGTTGATACCGGTGCGACTATCGTGGATCTGTGCGGAACGCTGTTCAGCATCGTATTGGCATTCAGCTTTATCATGCCGTTTTTGACGGACTGCGGAATCATGGAGTTCCTCGGAGTGATCGCAAGACCGGTTGTTCATCCGCTGTTCCATGTACCGGGACGGGCCTCTGTCGATCTGATTGCCTCCTGGTTTGGCGCGTCCAACGCGGCGGTTATCCTGACCCGTGAGCAGTATATGAAGGGATACTACACCAAGAGAGAGGCCGGATATATCATGACGAACTTCTCGCTGGTATCGATTCCGTTCTGCCTGATGGTGGCAGATACCATGGGAATTGCCAATATTTTCCCGCCGTTTTACCTGTGCATCTGCCTGGTGGGAATCATTCTGGCTGTGATCATTGCGCGGATCCCGCCGATCTGCCTGCTGCCGAATACCTACAGGGAAGCGGTTGGAAAGCAGATCAACGAGGATATTCCGGAGGAAAAGGGCCGTCTTTCCTACGCGCTGGAAATGAGCTGCAAGCGTGCTGAGAAATTCACCCTCAAAACTGTTGGAGAGACCGGTTTGGAAGTTTTGGTCGGAATGTTCTTTGACCTGATTCCGATCGTTGTATCCTGGGGTACGCTGGCGCTGATCATCGCGACCTACACACCGGTATTCACATGGATCTCCTATCCGATGGGAATGTACTTAAATATCCTCGGCGTTCCGGAAGCCTTCGCGGCAGCTCCGGCCACCCTGGTAGGTTTTACAGATATGTTTATTCCGGCGCTTCTGTCGGTGGGACTTACGTCTGTGAAGACAAAATTTGTGATCGGTGTCCTCTCCCTTGTCCAGATTATCTATCTGACGGAGGTAGGAACGATCATCATCAAGAGTGAAATCCCGTTGAATTTCTGGAAACTGCTGGTGGTATTCTTAGAGAGAACGCTTCTGGCAATTCCGATGATTGTGTTGTTTGCGAATGTGATCGGGCTGTAAGGGTGCGTGTTAAATAATAAAAATTCCCATATCTAAAATGGGTTTAGCACCTTGAAAATTCAATAATCCCATTACATCTGGCAAAGAGCATGCCAACATGATGTTTGGAAAAAAGTCGGAACGTATTCAATGAATGTTTTTTCATTGGAATGATTGGGTGATATACTGGACATGGCATAAATCTCCTTTGTAAAAATGGTTTCTGGTCAACTCCATTATACCAAACGGAACAAGTTTACGCCTTTTTATCGGCTGAAATATTGAATAGAAATTTGAAAAACGCAGGGAGCGAAAGTGAGGCTTTCTGCGTTTTTGGATCAATGCGGGGGGAGTGTGTTTGATTTGCTTTGATTTTTTACAACCTTTCTTTAAAATTGACAGAACCTATTATAAGTGTATAATAAAATTAGAATGTTAAAATTATGTGAATGAAATGATAGGGCAGCGATGACAAGAGGAGGAGTATCAAAAGCAGTTTTACGGAGCAATCCGATAGGGGGGATACATCAAATGAACCAATTTATGATAAAATTACGAAAGTATATTGTCTTTTTTTTATGCTGTAGTATGATTTGTATGCTTTTCCCGGGCTCAGTGATTGCCGCGGATGTACCGCGATCAAAGGTTGTACGGGTAGGATGGTATGAGGACGCCTACCATATCACAGGCGCTAATGGAGAACGCAGTGGATATGGGTATGAGTATGAACAGGCGGTCGCTGCGTATACAGGATGGAACTATGAGTATGTAAAAGGTAATTGGGGAGACTTGCTCGAGATGCTGCAGGACGGAGAAATTGACCTGATGGCGGCAATTTCCTATACGGATGAGCGTGCCGAGACAATGTTGTTTTCGGATTTGCCGATGGGAAGTGAAAAATACTATCTGTATGTAGATCTTACCAATAATGATATTTCAGCTTCGGATCTGTCAACCTTGAACGGAAAACGGATTGTGGTTATGGAAAAAAGTATCCAGGCAACGCAGTTTTCTGAGTGGGAAGAAAAAAATCACGTAAAGACACAACATATAGATTGCGACAGTTTCGCAACAGCCAAAGGATGGGCTGCGAAACATGAGATAGATGGGGTTATTTCTACCGAAACACCCGCATGGGTAGACGCCGGTATGTCTGCACTGACGATGATAGGCGGATCTGGCATTTATTATGGGATTAACAAAAAGCGTCCGGATTTAAAACAGGAGCTGGATACGGCTATGCGTAGTATGGAATCGGATAAACCGTTTTACTCGGATGAACTTTATCAGAGATACCTTTCTGCACAGTCTATTGCGGTCGTTTCAAGCGAAGAGCTAAATTGGCTGCGGGAGCATGGAGCAATCAAAGTCGGATTTTTAAAGGATGATCCCGGGGTAAGTACGTTAAATATGGAAAATGGGCGCCCGGTTGGAGTTATCAATGATTATATACAGTATGCCTCAAATTGCCTGAATGGTATCACCTTGCAATTTAAACTGGTGGGATTTGATACACAGGAAGCGGAGGTAGCTGCGCTTAAAGATGAAAGCATTGATATGATTTTTCATGCCAGCCAAAATCCGAATGAATCTGAACAGAACGGATTTGCTTTATCCAATACGGTCTGGACGTTTAATCTGGCGGCACTCACAGCGGGAGAACTGTTTGATGAAAATGCAGAAAACAGGATTGCTCTGCCGAAAGACAACCTTACCTTGCGGGGGTATATTACCTATAATTATCCAGACTGGCAGATTGTGGAATGTGATACACAGGAGGATGCAGTCAAAGCGGTACAAAATGGCACAGCAGATTGTTTTGTGATCCGGGCAAGTGAAGTGACAAACTATATCAAAAACAGTAAACTGCATAGCGTTTTTCTCATGAAAGCAGATAATACATCGTTTGCGGTAAAACGGGGAAATACGCTCCTGCTGTCCATTCTGAATAAGACGCTGAAGACAATGCCGAGTTCTATGCTTAGCGGAGCGTTATCGATGTATGACAATATTTCGCGCAGAGTTACGCTGGTAGACTTTATCCGGGACAATCTGCTTGCGGTTACGAGCGGCTTTATTAGTGTATTCTTATTCGTGCTGTTTGTAGTTCTCAGACTTCTGAGAAAAGCGCGGCAGGCGGCAGCACAGTCATTGGAACTAAACAAAAAATTGCAGGAGAGCCACCAGGAATTAGAGATGGCATTGCAGCATGCAGAAAGTGCGAACTCGGCCAAAACGACGTTTTTGAATAATATGTCGCATGATATCCGAACCCCGATGAATGCGATCATTGGGTTCACCTCCCTGGCGGCTTCCCATGTGGATAATAAGGATAAAGTAAAAGAATACCTTTCTAAAATTTCTACATCAAGTGAACATTTACTGTCGCTGATCAATGATATTTTGGACATGAGCAGGATTGAGAGCGGCAAGGTGAAAATTAGCGAGAATCCGCTGCATCTTCCAGATCTTCTTCATGATATCCGGACGATTGTGCAGCCAAATATCGCTTCGAAGCAGCTGGATTTCTTGATTGATACAGTGGATGTCAGGAATGAAGACATCATTGCGGATAAACTTCGATTGACTCAGGTACTGCTCAATATTTTGAGTAATGGTATCAAATTTAACAGAGCCGGGGGGACGATCAGTCTTCGGATCAAACAGTTAAAACAGGCGCCTTCGGGCTATGGTAGTTACCAGTTTATTATCCGGGATACCGGAATTGGCATGAAGAAAGAGTTTAAAGAACATATCTTTGAATCTTTTACAAGAGAAGAAACGTCGACCGTAAGCGGTATTCAGGGAACGGGACTTGGCATGGCAATTACCAAACATATTGTGGATATGATGGGAGGAAGCATTGAATTAAAAAGTGAAGAAGGGCATGGCAGTGAATTTACGGTCAGCTTAACATTTAAACTGAATGGTGAGACGACGGCCTACGAAAAAATTGAGCAGTTGCAGGGACTTAGGGTTTTAATTGCGGACGATGATACGGACACCTGCCTTAGTATTTCGAATATGCTGGCAGAAATTGGCATGCGTTCGGAGTGGACGGTTTCTGGAAAAGAAGCCGTGATCCGTGCAAAACATGCCATGGAACAGGGAGATGAATTCTATGCATATATTATCGACTGGCTGATGCCGGATATGAACGGAATCGAAACGGTAAGACGGCTCCGGAGAGTGATTGGGGACAGCCGACCGATTATTATTTTGACGGCGTATGACTGGTCGGATGTGGAAGCAGAGGCACGGGAAGCGGGAGTCACTGCATTTTGTGAGAAGCCATTGTTTATGTCACAGCTGCGAGACCTGTTATCGAATCCGATTCCCAAAGAAGAGACAACGAAGCCACGGGATTGTGATTTGAAAGGAAAACGGATTCTTCTGGTAGAGGATAACGAACTGAACAGGGAGATTGCTCAGACAATTCTGGAAGACGCTGGATTTGTGGTTGAGACAGCCGATGATGGTGTGGTTGCAGTCGAGAAAATGGAGCAGGCAGTTCCGGGGCAATACGATCTGATTCTAATGGATATTCAGATGCCGGTTATGAACGGATATGAAGCTGCAAAACGGATCCGGGCAATGAAAAAAACGGAGATCGCCTCTATTCCGATTATCGCAATGACTGCAAATGCCTTTGAGGAAGATAAAGAAAGATCTTATCAATCGGGAATGAATGGCCATTTGTCAAAACCGGTTAGTCTGGAAAAATTGATGGAAACCATTCAGAAGATTTTAAAGTAATGTGAGAAATGACAAAGTGTTTACGCAAATTTTAATCAATGAATTCAAAGATTGAATGAAAGTAGGATTAGCTGAAAGCGCGTCACCAGGAAAAAGCAGACAGGAGAACCTAGATGGAACTGAATTTAAATGATCCGGGGCGGAGCCGTTACCTGCGGGTATACGAATATTATAAAGAACTGATCGTGTCGGGGCAGATGAGGTCGGGGGCAAAGCTGCCGTCTATTCGGAAATGTTCACTGCAATTGCAGATTTCCCGGACGACGGTAGAGACAGCGTATATGCTTTTGGCAGCGGACGGTTATATCCTTTCGCGGCCACAGAGTGGATTCTATGTGACGGATGCGGGACTGGCAGTGAAGCGGGAGGAGATGGAAAAGCGTGCATTGGAACCGGTAAAGCAGTTGGAGATCCGCTATGATTTTGCTTCCTCTACGGTGGATCGGGAGAGTTTCCAGTTTGAACTGTGGAGGCGGTATGTAAAAAGCGCCTTGCGGCAGGATGAGCGGTTGCTTTCTTACGGTGAACCGCAGGGGGAGTTGGAATTTCGGGAAGCGCTCTGCTCTTATTTGGGGCGCCATCGCAATGTGATTTGTACGCCGGAGCGTAGTGTGGTGGGCGCGGGGGTGCAGAGTCTGCTACATATTCTCTGTCCGATGCTGAGGGGGAGGAAACGGGCATGGTTTTACAATCCGTCTTTCCGCCAGGGGCGTCAGATTTTTGAGGATTATGGTTTTGGGACAGGCGGTATAAGAGAGTATTGGCAAAGAGATGAAAGGAAGAAAGGGGAGGTATGCTACTTGACACCGTCACAGATGACGGTCTGGGGAGAGGTTATGCCGGTAGACGCCCGGATGCAACTTTTAAAAGATGCGGTGCGCGACGATATGTTGATTATTGAGGATGATTATAACAGCGAGTTCCGCTACTATAACCGTCCGACTCCGTCTTTGCAGGGACTTTCTGGTGGCCGCGGCGTCGTGTATCTGGGGACATTTTCAAGATTGCTTCTGCCGTCGATCCGTATGAGTTATATGGTATTGCCGCCGGAATTGATGAGCCTGTATCAGGAAAGAGGGGATTGTTACAATCAGACAGCATCCAAGGCAGAGCAGATCGCACTTTGCCAGTTTATACGGGATGGACATCTGGAAAGCCAGATCCGAAAGTCGAAAAAGCTGTATGCGGCGAAAGCGAAGAATCTCTGTGATGCGGTTTACCGCATATTCGGGGAAAAGGCGCGCACCCATCTGGGGGATGCCGGTTTTCTTGTGTTGGTGGAGCTTGACAGCCCACTGACTTCACGGGAGATTGCTAAACGCGCGGCGCGGGCGGGCGTTGCGGTTCGTCCGGTAGATGCGACAGAAAATCTGTTAAATGGACAGGCGCATCATTTCCGGGAAGATTATCCGAAAATTTTGCTATCCTGTGCATCTATGGGGGTGGAGCGCTATGGGGAGGCGCTGGGCATTTTAAAAGAAGTGCTGGAACGATAAGGGAGGGCCCCCCTTAGTGTGCCTGATTGTTTTTTTCTTCATGTGGCAGTCGGTTCCGAATCAGCCGTTTTTTTAATTCATTCCAGTGGAAAGGGATCAGCGGGTAGATATAACTCTTTCCAGCGATTGTCCGGTTGAAGATGAGGCAGCCGATGGCAATGAGTGTTCCGGCGATAAATCCCCACAGGTTAAAGAAAAAGGTCAGCAGCAGAAGCAGGACACGCATAAATTTAAGCGCATACCCAAGCTCAAAACTGGTCATGGAGTAATTTGCGATGGTTACGAATGCCATATAAAGCATAGTTTCACTGTTGAACCAGCCGGACTTGACGGAATATTCTCCCAGAACGATACCGGCGATAACACTTAACGGTGTCGTGAGCATACTGGGGGTGTTGACTGCCGCCAGACGCAGTCCGTCAATAGCAAATTCAAGGATCAAAAGCTGGTAGATGAGTGCTACATGGATTTCATCAGCAACGCGGATAAAAGCGAGCCATTCAGGAATCCAGTCGGGATTCTGCATAAAAAGCAGCCACAGGGGTGTTAAAAACAGAGTCAGAAAGAAAATGGCAGTTCGCGACAACCGCAGGTACGTACCGGTCAAAGGCGGAAAATAATAGTCATCGGCCTCTTCGATAATATCAAAGATAGAGGAGGGCAAGATCATCGCGGAGGGGGAATTATCGACTAAAATAATGATATTTCCTTCTAGGAGGGAGGCGGCTGAGGTGTCGGGGCGCTCGGAAAAACGGAATTTGGGGAATGGATTGTACCATTTATGTGGATAAATACATTCAGCAAGGCTCTCCTGGTTCATCGTGAGGGCGTCAACTTGGACATTTTGAATCCGGGTGCGGATGCGTGCAAGCAGAGCGTGGTCGACCCGGTTTTCCATATAGCAGACAGCAATGTCCGTATGGGAACTTTCCCCAACAGTTAAAATTTCCATTCGAAGTTTTGGATCACGGATTCTGCGTCGGATCAGGGCAGTATTGTGGACAAGCGTTTCCACAAAACCGTCTCGCGAGCCGCGCAGAACTTTATCTTTTTCGGGTTCACTGACACCACGGGCGGGATAAGTACGACAGTCCATGGTCAACGCCTGGCGGTAGCCATCGATCAGAAGAAAAGGAACACCGGAGAGAAGCTGGACAATCAGGGGTTCAGAATCACTTTCCAGACCGATCTCACCGTAAGCGAGGTAAAGAGAGGCGAACTCTGTTTCATTGTCAGGCATCTGGTCTGCCTGGATGCTGGTCATGGCCTGCAATAGCTTTAAAAGAGTGTCATCTTTGGTAAAGCCGTCGATGCAGTACAGGCAGGCTTCGCGTCCGCCAATGGACAGATCGCGACTGATAACGTCGAAATTGAGATCGGGCCGAAGCTTTTTCTCAAAAAAGGTTTTGTTGTTTTGTATGGATGAAGAAATTTGCATAGTTTGAGTCTCCCGTAAAAATATAAAATATGGATAGGGCAATGTAAAGCAGCCATTTTTAAGGATGCATCTGGGAAGTAATATGTGCAAAAATCAAAAAAACATACAGGAGGTGCGCTTTAGGAAAGGAAAACAGAGTGAAATAGTGGTTGTACCAATAAAACAATTCGAGGATTTTTTTGTGGAAAAACTGAAAAATGATATGAATTTGCGAAAAATAGTCTTTCCAAACAAATTTTAAAAGACAAAGAGTGGAAAGATTTGTAAAAAAGAACTGTGAAAATTGCTTTTTCTTGTCGAAAAAAGAAAATGAGTTATTGTGCAAAATGACAAAGGTAACGTTGACAAAAATGGAAAAGAGTGGTATATTTACATAC
>JBNMLY010000039.1:0-17796 GCA_050875065.1 Otoolea sp.
AAGCCATATTCCGGAAGATCGGCACAAGCATGGCCTGGTACTTGACTATTCGGTGGAAGATAACATGGTGCTTCAGACCTATTTCAAACCACGTTTTACGAATAAGTTTGGTTTTTTAAAGAGAAAAGAGATCCGAAGCTATGCAGAAAAGCTGATTGACCAGTATGATGTGCGTTCCAGCCAGGGACCAACCACGGTGGTGAGAACCATGTCCGGCGGCAACCAGCAGAAGGCGATTATTGCGCGGGAAATTGATAAGGATCCAAGTTTTCTGATCGCAGTACAGCCGACGCGCGGCGTGGATGTCGGTGCGATAGAGATGATTCACAAACAGCTCGTCAAGGAACGTGACAAGGGAAAGGGCGTTCTTCTTGTCAGCCTGGAATTAGACGAGGTCATGGATATATCCGATCGTATCCTTGTGATGCACGAAGGTGAAATCGTCGGAGAATTCCGTCCAAAGGACGTTACGGTGGAAGAACTGGGGCTTTATATGACGGGCGCCAGAAAGCAGGAGGATGAATAAATGAAGAGCCGAAACACTCGAAAAAAGATACTGGAAAACGGATCGGTGCAAACCCTGATCGCCTCACTGCTCTGTATCGTGCTTGGCCTTTGGGTTGGATATCTGGTTCTTTTACTTATCAATCCGTCTGGCGCCTGGAAAGCGCTTACGGCAATCTTAAAAAACTTTTTGTATTTCCCAAGACCGGAAGTTGCCCTGGAATATTTTGGAAGTACCCTGGCAAAATCAGCCCCGCTTTTGATCTGTACGTTGTCGGTTCTGTTTGCCTATAAAGTAGGGCTGTTTAACATCGGTGCATCCGGACAATTTACGGCCGGAGCTGGTTTTGCACTTTATTTTGCCATTCATTACAATGCGCCCTGGTGGCTCTGCCTGATCCTTGCCATGATCGGAGGCGCCGCTCTCGGCGCTGTGGCAGGAGCACTGAAAGCGTACCTGAACGTCAATGAGGTAATTGCCTGTATCATGTTAAACTGGATCAGCCTCTACACCGTCAACACGGTTCTTACTGCCGTGAAAGAGTCCGGAACAACCTATACACTGCCGCTTCGTACCAATAATCCGGCGGCGCTGATTCCGCATCTGGGATTGCAGCACCTGTTTGCAGAGAACCGCTATGTGACAATCGCGATTCCGCTGTCCGTGCTTTTTGCTATCCTTGTCTGGATCGTTTTGGAAAAAACAAAGCTTGGATATGAGTTAAAAGCAACTGGTTTTTCTATCAATGCAGCTAAATATGCAGGTATGAGAGAAAAGAAAAATATCATCCTGACGATGGCTCTTTCCGGCGCTCTGGCCGGACTCGGCGCTGGATTTTTATATTTAAGCGGGATCGAACAGTGGTCCTGTGCCCAGACAGCCGTTCCGAATATGGGATTCAACGGTATCGCGGCCGCCTTTCTTGGTGGACTCCACCCGATCGGCGCTATTTTCTCTGCTTTTTTTATCCAGCATATTACAAGCGGCGGTGCTTATGTGGATAAAATGGTTTACTGTTCTCAGATCTCCGATCTGATTGCAGCGATCATTATTTATTTCTGCGGCTTTGTCCTGTTCCTGAAACATTGTATGAGTGCAGGAAAATTGAAAGAAAGGAAAAAATAGTCATGGCATTATTATTACAATATACGATCATTTATGCGACCGTGCTGCTTTTAGTAGCACTGGGCGGCTGCTTCTCCGAACACAGCGGAATCATCAATCTGGGACTGGAGGGAATCATGGTGATCGGAGCGCTCGGAGGCGCTCTGGTCATGAAATATATGCCGAATCTTTCTTCTGGCGCGATGGTAGCAGCCGTGGTTCTGGGGAGTGTGCTCTTTGGTATGGTATTTTCTCTGCTGCTTGCAGTTGCGGCAATTCACTTTAACGCGGATCAGACGCTGGTCGGCACGGCCATGAATCTATTGGCAACGGCTGGTGCAACTGTGCTTGTCAAAGGTATCAACATGGCTGAAAATCCAAATAATGTGGCATCTACGATCCAGTATATTGACCAGAAAAAAGCATTTGCGATTGTAAAAATTGCCGGTTTTGAAGTGAACTGGTTTATGATTATCACGATTTTACTGCTCATCGCTGCCAATCTTGTCCTGTACCACACAAGGCTGGGACTCCGCCTGATGGCGTGCGGCGAGCATCCACAGGCAGCTGATTCCGTGGGTATCAACGTGTACAAAATGCGTTACATCGGCGTCCTGATCTCCGGATTTCTCGGTGGTCTCGGCGGCATTGTATACATTACTGCCGGTGTTTCCGAATGGAAATTTGAGAACGGGGTAGCGGGTTTCGGATTTCTGGCGCTGGCGGTCATGATTTTCGGACAGTGGAAGCCAAACCTGATTGCGGTAGCCGCGTTGATTTTCGGCCTGTTCCGGGCACTTTCGAACGTATATTCAGGATTTGATTTCCTGACAGCCCTCAACATTCCGGGAACCTTCTATAAGATGCTTCCGTATATTATTTCGCTGCTTGTTCTCGCTGTTTCTTCCAGAAATTCAAAAGCACCAAAAGCGGAAGGAATCCCTTATGATAAAGGGCAGAGATAGAAGGGGAGAAATGAATATGGGAATTGTTGTAATCGGAGATGTATTTATTGATATTAAGGGGTATTCCCTGGCTCCCTATATTCCACAGGGACGGAATGCCGGAACGGTGATTCAGATCCACGGTGGAGTAGCGCGGAACGTGGCTGAAAATATTGCCAACATTGAATTAAAGCCGACCTTCGTCAGTACGGTGGACGACAACGCGATGGGAGAGGACGTCATCCAGAAGTTGAAGCGTCATAAAGTAGAAACAAAATATGTGAAAAAGGTCAAGGACGGTATGGGCACATGGCTTGCTGTTTTTGACCAGACAGGAGATGTCGTTGCCTCCATTTCCAAACGGCCGGATCACAAACCGATTGAACAGATTCTGGAGCAATACGGAGATGAGATTTTTTCCCAGGCGGACAGTATTGCTATCGAGATTGACACAGACCGTGAAATTGTTAAAAAAACATTTTATTATGCGGAAAAATATAATAAGAAGGTCTACGCACTTGTATCCAACATGACAATCGCGGTAGAACGGCGGGATTTCTTCCGAAAAACAGCCTGCTTCGTTTGCAATCTGCAGGAGGCAGGGATTCTTTTCACAGAGAATTTTGAAGGTATGGCAGCAGAAGAGCTGCAAAAAGTGCTTCTGGACCGCATCCGCTCCGCTAAAATGTCCAAAATGGTAGTAACTATGGGAGGAGAGGGCGCTGTGTATGTTGATCAGGATGGGACGACTGGTTTTTCTCCGGCATTAAAGGTAGATGTGGTTGATACCACAGGTGCAGGAGATGCATTCTTCTCCGGAATCTGCATCGGTCTTACATACGGAAAGACTTTAAAGGAATCCTGTGAGATCGGCTCAAAGCTTGCATCAACGGTAATTTCCACCTCCGAAAATATCTGTCCGAGATTTATGCCGGAAGAATTTGGCATTCATACGGAATCATAATATATATTTTCTACCAACTTTTAGTTAAAAAGCAGGTTCTATATCGGGTCGCACTGGATATAGAACCTGCTTTTTTACTTCTTTGCCTTTCGACGTTTTTATTCCCTTTCCCTCAGCTGCACCTTATTCCGCGCGCTCCGCCGCCGTTCGTCCTCCAAAGCTGCGTAATGCTTCTTCGTCGTATTGACATCGCTGTGTCCCAGCACATCTGCAACAAGATAAATATCGCCGGTTTCGCGGTACAGATTCGTGCCGTACGTACTGCGGAGCTTATGCGGCGTGATTTTTTTAAGCGGCGTGACAAGCTGCGCATATTTTTTAACCATTTTTTCTACGCTGCGGACATTGATGCGCTTGCGCTGCATGGAGAGGAAGAGAGCTTCCTCGCTGCCTTCCTCCGGTACGATGTGCTCGCGTTCCCGCAGATAGTCCTGTAATGCATCCTCGACCTCGGCACCGAAATAAACGATCACCTCTTTTCCACCTTTTCGGTGGATGCGCAGACCGCCATTTCTGAAATCAACATCATTGATATTCAATCCGACGCATTCAGAAACGCGCAGGCCGGTTCCTAAAAGGAGCGTCATCATGGCCAAATCACGCAGTTTTGTTTTCGCATGGTATGCCTTTTGCTTCTCCGTCAGGCATTCTCCTTCCTCGACCTCATCGAGAAAACGTGCCACTTCATCCACATCCAGCCGGATGATCTCCTTATCGTGGATCTTAGGAAGCTGCAGGAGAGAAGCGGGGTTATTTTGAATCCGCTCCGTCCGGTAAAAGTAATTATAGAAGCTTTTAACCGTTGAAACTTTCCGCATGATTCCACGCTCTGTGTTCATCAGATCCTCACGTTTCTCGGTCGAATAACATTTCAGATATTCCATATATTCTTCCAGATCCATCAACTTGATTTCATCCAGAAGCGAGAGAGGAAGATCCCGCAGTTTCTTCGATGTAAGCTCCGGATTCGCCTGCTTTAAGAAGTCAAAAAATGTCTTTAAGTCATACGCATAGGCAAGCCGGGTGCGCGCCGATGTACGCGGCTCAATGCCACGGAAGAAGTCGGTGCAAAAGGGCGGCAGTTCCTTCAAAATACCCCGGATCCGCTTTGTATTCTCAATATCTTCCTGTTCGTGGTAGGAGAGTGCAGGCATATTAGATTTCCCCCTTTCGCAATGAGCCGTGTTCCAGATCCTCCGTAGCTTTCAGACGGTGATCCGTCCGCTCTGGCCACCCAGAAATATTCCCATCAATAATTGCATGGAAAAATCGATCCTTCACGCCTGGAGAGTCCACATTAAGTTTTTTCGTTAATTGTTTCACATATTCGCGTTTCGTTTTTCCATCGACCGGACATGGATTTTTACAAACCGGAAGATGGTATTTATTCTTAAATCCGATCACATCGGCTTCCTCGACATACATCAGCGGTCGGATCAGGGTCAGCCCCGTTTTATCCAGGTGTGTTTCCGGCGAAAAGGAGTAGAAGCGGCCTTCATAAATCAGTGACAAGAGCATCGTTTCAATCAAATCATCGCGGTGATGAGCATAGGCGATTTTATTGCAGCCAAGTTTCAGAGCCGCATCGTTTAAGGCGCCTTTGCGCATCTTGGCGCAGAGCGCACAGGGATTGGACTCCTGACGGGTTTCAAAGAGAATTTTGCCGATTTCCGTCGGAACGACCGTATAGGGCACGTTTAATTCGTCACAGAGCGCCCGAACCGGCTTTAAATCAAAGGCAGCCGCATCGGATGATAAAGTGGGCGATAAACGGTTTGAAACCTCTGGAGAAAGCGTCTGAAAGCCTAAATCAACCGTAATGGCACAAAGTTCAAATGGTTCCGGATAAAAACGCCGAAGTCCCTGTAAAGCATATAAAAGCGTCAGGCTGTCTTTACCTCCGGAAATACCGATAGCAATTTTATCGCCGGACTGAATCAGATGATAATCATCGACGGCCTGGCGTGTTAAACTGAGAAGACGTTGAAGTTTCATAGAAAATCCTTTCAAAGAACTTGAAGTAGTAAAACGCAAATATGCGCGAATTTCCGCTGCTAACTATTCGATAAAGTGGGCTTTCACGAATAGTTTTTCTTATCCCCTATCATACCATAGTTACCCTTATTTGTAAATAATTAAATCATTGTTTTAATATTTAAACGTTTCCTACAACGATGATTTTCTGTACTGCCACTCGAGTAGATACGCCTAACATCCACTCAATTCCAGATGGATGTTAGGCGTATTTCATTTTCTCTAGTTCTTAATCCAAAAACGCCCGGTAATATGGCCATATTGTATGAACTTTCCCAACCGTCACATTATTTGCGCTGCCGGATTCGTGTACACCCAGAATGGTTCCATCAGCGTTCCAGCCAAGGAACATGACTACATGAGAATCTCCACCTAACTGGACCATCAGATCGCCTGGCTGTAGCTGGTCGCTGCTGATCGCCCGTCCAGCCCGCACAATCTCATAGGTGCTGGCAGCTCCTGGTCGTTTTCCCAGTGCTGTCCAATATACCCAGTTGACCCAGCCGGAACAATCCAGTCCGGAAAGAATTCTTCCCTTATGATCCGGACTCGCCACACTGGCAAAATGATTCCCAGAAAGCCCCGCTGCACTCGGTTTGCCCCCATAATAATATGGAATTTTTCCGACAGAATTTAATGCACACGTGATAACGGCACGCCGCTCGTCAGATAAATCGTCTGGAAGCAGATCCAGATAAGAATGAATCTCAGCCGGTGTCAGCGGATTTCCAAGTGCAAATTCAGAAATGGCAAGTCCATACATATCCTGCCAATCCTGACTCGCAAGTATCTGGGCGTCCGCCCGCTTCTCTTCTGTCCATCCTTTCCAGGCGCCACTTGGCTGGCTTCCGGTTCCGTCAAGTGCAAACAGATTGTGCTTTTCTCTTAATCCAGTCGTTGTAATGGTGATCGTCAAATCCACATGTCCCGGACAATATTTTCCATCTTCATTCAAGGTGACCGCGGCCGCACTCTCCACACTCAGCGATGCATCTGACGGTGACGCCATCGCAGCGGACTCTACCACTGACTCCTGTGTGGCCGCAGCCGGCCCCTGGGCCGGTTTTGAGATGCCTCTCGATGTCAGATTTTCACTTTCTGTGGAGCTATCTGACACGGCACCGGTCGTCTGGAGGGCTATACTGTTATTTGAACTGTCCCAAACCTCCGATGGCTCTTCTGGCGTACTGCTGCTCTCTGTGCCGTCATTCCCCCCATCTACCGCTGATTCATCCGGCAGCTCCGTGCATCCCTCGCAGTAATACACATTGCTGATGGTCACACGGTACTGGTGGGAATTCGTCCAGAGCTGATTGATATACGCATTAAACAGATCCGTATTTTTCCAATCCTGGCTGTATGTATAGACATTTGCCATTGATAAAATATCGATCGTATTGGATGTAAGGGAAGTTTCTCTCCCATCTCCATCGCAAATCCGAAATCGGATATTTTTCCAGTTTGAAACTACCCAACTTTCCGGATTCTGTGCGTTATGCTCTGGATTGGACGGATCGTACTTTCCGAGTACCTGACTGGCCGGAAGTCCCATCTTCTGGATGGCCGTGAGCGGTGTGGTCTGAATCCAACTGTAGATCTCCGAGATCCACTGTGCATCGCGCTTTCCAAGCGTCTCATACATTTTTGTACCCCATGTATCTTCCGTCCCAAAGCTACGGAAACGCTTCACAATCTGGTACCATGGGAGAGACTGTATCACGGACAAGGGATCGGACGGATCTTCGGATACATTTTCTTCGGTCGGAAGCGCCATCAGGTTATAAGCCGTCTCTGACGGTACATATTCTTCTGGGTCTGCGCTAAAACCATTTAGGAAGCGGGACGCCGTGCGGATTGGATGCAGCAGTTCTTTCATCAGGCGATCACAAAATGTTCCATCTGCGTTGTTCTGTGTCTCTTGTGCTAAAATCCCATCCGCGATTATTACTTTATCAGCGCCCCCCAGGCTAGAAATATCGGCTTCGGGACGAATCGCTCCGGCAATTCCGCACAATAAAACGCCAGATGCCGCCATAAATGCCGTTCGTATTATATAAGAATGTTGTTCTTTCATCATCGTTTTCTTCTTGTATTTGTATTTAAGTTTTCATGTGCCGTTTGATTTTTACACCCAAAAGAATCGCCCCGTCTTCAAAACTTCTCTATTAAAGCAAAAATTATATATAAAAATTGCATTAAAACATGGCATTTTATAAAATAGAACCGACGCAAACATCCGGGCGCAAAAAACCGGTGCGTCTTTTGCGAATCTCCAACAGAAATTCAAACACACCGGTTTTAATTATACTTTTATGCGTTCTCGTTTATCTTAAGAAATTCTTGTTTCTTTTTGGCGAATTCCTTAATAATTTCGACAGCACCATCAATTCCTACGACACTGCTGTTGATGCAGAGGTTGTAGCTCTTGGAACTGCCCCAGCGTTTGCTAGAATAATAGTTATAATAGCCGGAACGCTGCTTATCGGTCTTGATCATCACATCCTTTGCCTTCTCACGGGTAATGTTGTGACGTTTCATCAATTCCTGAATCTTCACTTCCTCATCCGCACAGATAAAAACAGAAACCATGTTCGGATAATCTGCTAGTGCATAGTCTGCACATCGTCCTACGATAACACAAGATTCCTCATCCGCCAGTTTCTTGATCGTATCAAACTGCGCCAGGAAAATTTTATGATTGATCGGCATATCCATGTAAGCGGATGTATTGTAACCCATGGAATACGTATCCATCACCAGAGAATATAAGAAGCTGTTGGTCTGTTTCTCATCATGTGTCTTGAAAAGTTCCTCGCACAAACCGCTGTTCTTCGCCGCCAGTGCAAGAAGCTCTTTATCGTAGCACTTGATTCCTAATGACTCCGCCAGTTTTCGTCCAATCGCTCTTCCGGAGCTGCCGCATTCACGGCCGATTGTAATTACTAAATTCCCTTTCATGTCTCCCTCAACTCCTTTCAAGTTCTGCCCTTATTATAACACAAGCTATCTGAAAAGTCATCCATTTTTCGGAATAAAAGGTATTTCTCTAGGGCACGTAAATAAACTATCTGAAAAAAATGTGTATACGAATCGGAACGATCTTACTATTTGCTCCGCCACCCCCGCCTTTACCTTCCAGATTTTTTTCGAAGCTTCTCCAGAAGCTCCTCAAAATACGCCGGAAGCGGCGCAGAAAACTCCACGTACTCTCCCGTCCGCGGATGCATAAAGCCGAGAACCCCTGCGTGCAGCGTCTGTCCTTCCAGTGGAAATGGTTGCCGCGCCGGGCCATATACCTCATCCCCCAGAAGCGGATGCCCGATACTCGCCATATGGACACGGATCTGGTGCGTGCGCCCTGTCTCCAGGCGGCATTCGATAAACGTGTACGCCCCAAACCGCTCCAGCACACGGTAATGCGTAATCGCATCGCGTCCCTGCTTCGTGTGGATGCTCATTTTCTTGCGGTCAGTCGGATGGCGTCCGATCGCCGCGTGGACGGTTCCCTCATCCTCGCGGAGATTGCCAAATACGATGGCATAATACACGCGGGTAATCGAATGCACCTTGAGCTGCTCCGCCAGTGAATTGTGAGCGAAATCATTTTTGCACACCACCAGCACACCAGTCGTATTCATGTCGATCCGGTGAACGATCCCCGGGCGCATCACACCGTTGATGCCGGAGAGCTGATCTTTGCAGTGGTACATCAGCGCATTGACCAGCGTCCCCGTATAATGCCCTGCCGCCGGATGAACGACCATCCCCTTCGGCTTATTGACTAAAATAATATCCGAATCTTCGTACAAAATGTCCAACGGGATATTTTCTGCCTCGATCGACGCCTCCTGCGGTTCCGGGACCTCAAAGGCGATGGTCTCCCCGCCATTTACCTTAAAGCTGCTCTTGACCGCTTTCCCGTCCGCCGTCACACTTCCCTCTTTCAGAAGCTTCTGTAAAAAAGAGCGGGACAGATCCGGGCAGGCGTCCGCCAGAAATTTATCGATGCGGGTTCCAGCCGCCTCTTCTGGAACCCGATACTCCTGCATCATCGCTCAGACTCCTTCTTCGCACCCTTAAAAGAGAGAAATTCCAGTTCCTCATCGGAATAGAAGAAGAAAAACAGGAGAATCAGCGAGAAAGTCGCGATTACCACGTAGCAGTCCGCCACGTTAAAAATCGGAAAGTCAATCAACTTAAAATACAGGAAATCCACCACGTATTTCTGCGTCAGGCGGTCAATTAGATTGCCAACTGCGCCCGATACGAGCAGAAATAAACTGCACATCAGCGGCAGATACCGCTTTCCGTCCGGCATCCGGTATACCGCCCATAAAACGGCCAGGATGACGGCTGCCGCGATCAGGAAGAAAAATCCCTGCCGTCCCTGCAGCATTCCAAAGGCAGCCCCACGGTTTTCGGAGTAATAAAATTCAAACACACCCTTGATGAGTACAAACGGCTTCTGTCCTTTCAGATAGACGACTGCGAGGTGTTTTGTGAACTGATCCAGACCGATGCTGGCTCCCAGTCCGATAAAAAAGATAAGGAACTGTCGTAATTTCGTGTTCATGCACATGATTCCTTTCCTGCTATTATTTTATACCAGCACCTGATCAAGTGCCTGTTTCATCTCATCCTCGGTCACCGTGCGATCCACGTAGGCGTCACCGACCGAATGGAGAAGAATGAATTTGATGATGCCGGAATCCATCTTCTTGTCACTCTTAGATGCAGCCACAATCGCATCTTTCTCAAGCCCAGATACCTGTGTGCCGATGTGGAACTGGATCAGTGCCTCTTTGAAACGGTTTGTTTCTTCCGGTTTGATCATGCCGCGGTTTTCCGAGAGCTTCATCGCCGCCAGCGCGCCGAGTGCCACGCATTCACCGTGCAGAAGTTCAAAGTTTTTCAGCTTCTCAATCGCATGACCCAGCGTATGACCAAAATTCAAAAACATCCGCTCTCCTTTTTCGGTCGGATCTTTCTCTACAACCGCACGCTTGATCTCATTGCTCCAGGTCACCGTTTTGCGGAGTGCCTCCGGCTTTCTCGCCCAGATATCCACTGCGTTGGCAAGCAGCCACTCATAGTACGCTGCATCCTTGATCAGACCGTGTTTGATAACCTCGCCCATGCCGGCGGAGAACTGGTTGTCCGGGAGTGTCTGAAGCGTATTGATGTTGGTGAATACCAGCTTTGGCATATGGAATGCGCCGACCATATTTTTGTATGCATCAAAATCAACACCTGTCTTGCCGCCGATACTGCTGTCCACCTGGGAAAGAAGCGTCGTCGGAATCTGCATGAAGGCAACGCCGCGCAGATACGTAGCTGCCGCGAATCCACAGAGATCGCCTACGACACCGCCTCCAAGTGCAACCAGCATATCGTTGCGGTCAATATGGTTCAAAATCAAGGTTTCGTATAAATCACGAACGGTATCGAGATTTTTGTGTTCCTCGCCCGCCGGAAATACAAACGAAATCACCGTCTTGCAGCACGGTGCCAGAAGTTCCTTTACCTCATTCAGATACAGTTTCTCCACATTCGAATCCGTCACGATACAGAGACGGCGGTTTGAGATCGAAAGTTTTTCGATCTCACCCGGAAGTGCCGAAAAATCTTCGGTCATCACGATATCATAGATCGGTTTTTCGTCCAGATGGACGGTTACACGGTTCATTTTTTCAGTCTTTGATTCTGTCATTTGTTTTCAGTCCTTTCTTTCATTTTGTTTGTCCTTTTACCAGCACAGGCAAACAGCTTCTGCTTCTCAAGTTTCCCCTGCTATTCGGCTGTCCGTTTATCTTTCACAATACAAATATAGTGGAGTTTTACTTCACTTACACATATTTATCCGCATAAACATACAGACGTCCCTTTTTCGACAATCCCCCGCTTCCGGCAAAGCGGAACTTTCCCATGCCGCGCACAGAGACGATCTCACCTTCTTTAAGCTGCACAGCCGGGGACGTCACCTGTTTTCCGTCAATAAACACCTTTTCGCCCTCGATGAGCGGCAGGATCTTAGTGCGGGAGAATGAAAATACCATCGCGATCACGCTGTCAATACGTGGCGATGCAACGCTTCCGCTCACGCGCTCCGTCTTCGGCGCAATCGGTTCCGTCGTATCTGCCGGGCGGCAGATTACAGCGGTATGGCGTACCATCGTGAGCTCCTGGCAAAGGTAATCGGCCATCTTTTCCTGGCAGAACACATAACAGCCATTTTCCTTCATCAGGATATCGCCGATGCAGCTACGCTCAATTCCCAGGTTCATAATCGCTCCGAGGTAATCCCGGTGCGTCAGTGCCTCGCTGTAGCGCGGATTCGCTGGGACTACCTCCAGCGCCACGATCGGCAGCCCGAATGTTTCATCGTCATACGAAGCCAGAAAACAGAGAAGCTTGCGCTCTGCGCCCTCAAAACCACCCGTCAGACAGGTCCGCACCGGCGGCAGTGTCTTCTCGATCGAGTGAAAAAGCGTCTGTTCATTTAACGACAAAAAGCCGGTACTTGTCTGTATATCCCGCTGATAACAGAGCCCGGCCAATTCGATCATTCTCTTTTTCAAAAGCTGTTCTTCTTTTTCCTGTAACATTGTATCGCTCAACTCCCGTTCCGACATTTACCGTACATTTAATCTGGATTCTTCGGCTTACAGGATTTACACTCCGCTCATTCAAAAAAATAAAAAACGAACTACCTGTGTCTATTTGGTAAATGCCCTATAATAAATACTCCCAGACCTAAACGGATAAGTCTGAGAGTATATCCCTATCAGAAGTGAAGATTCATCCCTGAAACATTCATGGAATTATTATCCGACAGAAGTTCCGGGAAATCTCCGGAAAGCTCAACGGAAGCCGGTGTTGCGATAAAAATATAGTTTGAGATCTTCTGGAGGTTTCCATCCATCGAATACGTAGCACCGCAAGTAAAATCAATAATACGCTGTGCAACTTCCATATGGATTCCCTCCATATTTAAAACAACGGCCTTTCCAGCCAGAAGATAATCACAAATTTCACGGGTATCTTCCATGGAAGTCGGTTTAATCAATGATACCTCCATTGTACTGCTGCGTCGCATCTGTACAATTTTGTTGTTGGATGAACGCGGCAGAAACCGTGGTTTCGGTTCCTCTTCCCGCCGATAATCATCAGTATCGTCATCTCTTCTGCTAAATGAGCGTTTCTTACTAACCGGTTTCTCCTCTTCGTAGTCGTCTTCGTCGAAGTAATCGTCGTCGTTATCTGTCAGACGCATTGTATCCATTAATTTGTTCAGAATACTCATACCCTATTTCTCTCCTATCTTTGCCCTTGCACCGAAAATTCCGGTTCCGACTCTCACCATCGTTGCCCCCTCTTCAATTGCTGTCTGGTAGTCGCCGGTCATTCCCATTGAAAGGGTATTCATAACAACATTATCAATGTTTTTTGCTTTTATGTCAACACATAATTCGTATAATTTTTTAAAAACACTACGATTTTCTTCTGAATTCTCCACAAATGGCGCAATTGTCATTAATCCCTGAATGTGGACATGCGGAAGCTTTGCAATCGCACGTACTGCTTCTTCTACTTCTTCAGGTGCAAAACCAAATTTCGATTCTTCCCCGGCAACATTTACTTCTAACAGAACGGAAACCTCCAAGTTCTGTTTGACTGCCTCTTTTTCGATCTGATCCGCCAGTGCAATCGTGTCAACCGAGTGAATTAATGCCACCTTACCAATGACCTGACGAACCTTATTCTTCTGTAAATGGCCAATCATGTGCCACCGGATATCAGACGGCAACTGCGGCTCTTTCTCCAAAATTTCCTGTACTTTATTTTCGCCAAAATCGCGTGCCCCAGCCTCATAAGCTTCGCGAAGCATCTCTACCGGTTTCGTTTTGCTGACAGCGATCAGTGTAATATCTTCTGTTTTTCTTCTGCTGCGTTCACACGCTGCCTTTATACTCTTCTGTACTTCTTTTAACTGCTCCTGAACCATGAATGCTACTCCTTCCTCAAATTTGATATTCAATGGAAATATGCTTATTTGTATACAGTTTGTCCCTCAGATACTGCATCTGCATCCAACACAATATGGTCATATACGGACAGCCCATATTTGGTTCCTTTTTCAATAATGTAATATTCACCACTTCCTGCAAGCTCGTTAACTTGCTTGAATACAGCATATCCTTTGTTAATATTGTAAGCACCCGCCAATTTTGCAGTCGGACCAATCTGATAACGCTCGTCCGAATTTGGCTTTACCAGATAATCACCACTCTTGAACGGACCGTCCTCACTTTTTTGGACATAATAATATGTATCATCTGAATTGTAAATTTCTGCCTCGACAAACTCGATCGATGTCTTGCCGCCTTCTCCGTAGATTTCCTTATTGAAACCAACATCATCCTCAGAACCATTTCCAGCAGTCGTCTTATAATCAACTGGAATTGTATAAAATTCTTTTTCTGTTACGGCTGATACCGGAATCTTTAGCCCCTGTGTCTCTTCACTGGAGACTTCAAACGTCAGGAAACGCTCCGATTCAAATTGAATCATGTATCGATCCAAATCCAATCGCCCATATAAATTCCCATCGGAACCGGTAAAAGTTGAATACTTCCCCTTAAATTTCATATCACTTCCCAGCGGTTCGATAGTCAGCATTTCCTGTTCCCCGAACTGTTCCTGATCCTTTTCATCCATCTGAAAAACGATACTCCAATTCTCCGATGTAATCAGCTTGTATACAGGCGTATTGGCTTCGATCAGCTCGCCTGCCTTTCCCACCTGACGCGTGTACTTACTTCGATCAAACGAATCTGCCGTCACTTCCGTCGGATCGACGCCCTCAAACGAATCCGTTACATAAGATACAATTCCCGCCTGAGGCGTCGTAATCTGCTTGTAATTGATACCCTGTTCCTGCAGCTGTGCATCCATATTTCCCAGCGCATTGAAATTCATATACTCCTCGACGGACGCCTGCAATGAATACTTGGCATCATAAACGCTCTCAAAGCGTTGATCCTGGTAAGACAGGCTAAAGGAACTGAGCTGCTTTTTCAAATCTGCCAGGTTCTCAGCCGAAACGGCTGTATCAGCTGTCTGGTTTTCTTCCAGATATTTTCCCAGTTCGCCTGTTTCATCCAGAGAGTATACACGCGCACCGGCGCCTGCCCGTTTCCCTTCTCGAATATAATAATTGATATATCCGGTCTGTGGCGCATTTTCCACCTCTTCTTGACGGAACAAAATTCCGTTGTACTCTTTGTTATTTACAATGCTTCCCTCGACTACTTCATAAAACTGAACGTGTTCCCGTCGAAGGTAAATACAGATACAGACTGAAAGATAAACAAAAATCACGGCAAAAATAATCATTCCGACATTGACATTCAATGGCTTTCTGTATCGTACAATTTTTTTATTTTTGGCCATGCAGCCTGCTCCTCCCTTTTATCGATATGCATTTTAATATTCTAAACTGGTGTTTGCAGTATATTATCATTTCTGAACGTTTGCCTTTTATTATACGAGCGAATTTTCTAAATTTCAAGATCAATTCATCGCTTCAATTATACAGAATTATCCATAATCTGCAACTGCAAGAACGTGTTGAAACATAATTCAGGCAAAATTCTAATTATTATTTTACACCAGTCGGGGATTCTTGTCCACAACGTCTGTTATTTTTTTACAAAACGGGAATGATAGCCGTCAAAAGATTAAATATCTAATTCATATGGATGATAAATGGTCTGAACATAGAAATGAAAAATCTGGCACTAAATGTTATAGAAAGAAATTCTGAAATAGTACCCTTTTATTTTCCCTCAACCAATTACGCTGCGCTACATATCTTGATCGTAGCACAGCATAGTTGGTTGAAAGGAAATCCTTTTTTAATGAGCTTAAACGTAAACGTAGTTACCGCTGCAATTTCGATTTGCTCAAACGGTTCGCAAACATAGTTTTTTTATCGTTCTTTTAAGTGGAACCGGTTTGTGTATTCCTTTAACCGCTCCGCCTGTGCAGATAATTCTTCGCTGGCTGCCGCCGACTCCTCTGCGGTCGCGGAGTTTGTCTGCACTACCGATGAAATCTGGTCAAGCCCTACACTAACCTGCTGTACGGACTCACTGGCTTCTTTGGAAGTCTTGGCAATCTTTTGAATCATAATCGCCAGTTGATCGGCATTTTCAGATACATTCTGTAACTGCTCGGCAGTATCATCTGCCATCTTCGCACCACGCTCGGTCGCCGTGATAGATGCTTCGATCAGCGCCGCCGTATTTTTGGCGGATTCTGCGGATTTGGTTGCCAGATTCCGCACTTCATCTGCCACAACTGCAAACCCTTTTCCTGCGGATCCGGCCCTTGCTGCCTCTACGGCCGCATTCAGTGCCAGAATATTCGTCTGGAACGCAATATCATCAATTTCTTTGATAATCTTACCGATTTCGGCAGACGTATGGTTAATATCGTGCATTGCCGCTACCAGTTCTTTCATATGTCCATTACAGATATTGGTAAGCTCTCCTGCTTCATTGGCTTTCGAACTTGCCAGTGCCACTGCCTCATCTGTTTCCATAAAGTCACTGTTAATTTTGGAAATAGCCGTGGAAAGCTCCTGAGTAGAAGAAGCCTGCTCGGTTGTTCCCTGACTGAGAACCTGCGCTCCGCTGGAAACCTGATCCGCTCCCGCTGCCACCTGATCGGCGGCTGTATTGATCTCGCTCATCGCATCATTCAACAGAGCTGTCGTTTTCTCCATTTCTTCCTTAATTTTATGGAAATCTCCATCAAAGCTGTGATGGAACGTCAGATCCAGATTTCCAATTCCCATTTCATGAAGCAGATAGGAAACCTCATCAATATATTCGATATACAGTTTCAGACGTTCAATGAGCTTGGACATAGAAACGGCCAAAATTCCCATTTCATCACGGCCACTGGTATCTAACTGTGCATTCAGGTTACCTTCTGCCAGTTCATCTGCCACATCCGTCAAACGGTGGATTGGCTGCACAATGCTATGAATAATCATCACACTCAGAACACAGGTAACAATCAAACAGGCTGCAATCATGAGGATGATCTGGATCATCGAGGTATGCAGGGAGTTACTCATTCCCTTCTGTACCTCCGCAATATAGTCATCAATATAGTCGGTGTAATTTCCAGTACCAATAACCCACTCAAATGGTTCAAATGCGAGACTGTAACCACGCTTCGGGGATGGTTCCGTTTCTCCGGCACGCGGAAATACAAAATCCGTATAGCCACCGCCTGCACGTCCTGCCTCCAAAATATTCTGGATAAATGGGTAGCCATTGGCATCCAAAGCATCTTTACGCTGTGTGCCTTCTGTATCACTTCCCAGTAATACAACATTGACACCATCATATGTATCTGCCCAGAAATATCCATCATCTCCATATGACATTGCGCGCAGCGCAGCCGCACCTACCTGCTTCGCCGTTTCAAAATCATACGTGCCATCTAAATACTGCTGGTAAATTTGCTGCAATGTGGAATGAGCTGTCTCTACCTCTTCTTTTACCTTTGAATCAAAGGCACTTCGAACCTCTCCCTCCAATGTTTCCAGAGCCACTTCTTCCTGCTTCTTCATCTGCACGACAGAAGTGATTCCCAGAACAATAATGCTCAGCGACACAAAGACGAGAATCAACATCATCTTTACGCCAACTTTTACATTTTTTAACATAATTCTGCCCTCCCTTTCGATATTCTTTGTACTTATTGTACTATTTTCATTCTAGAATGACAAGATTCTTTTTCTATCAACCGCCCCTAAAAGGAATAAAGAATGTCTTGTGAGCGTTTGCGCGGCATGTAAATATAAAAAGGCTGACAAAAAGAATATCACCATTTTCCACATTTTGAATTACCTGTATCTTGTACTCAACCGCATGGAAAAAATCTCTCCGTTCCATTCAGTCGAACACAACGCATGTAAGCTGGTAACCCCGAAAACAGTATTTCTTTTTTGTCAGCCTTATATCTTTAAACCAGCGCTCCTACCCTCCTTTGTATCGAATTTGTTCTACTACAAAACTATTTTACCCTATGGCAAGCCACAAAATGCCCCGGCGTCACCTCCCGAAGCTCCGGCAGCTTCGCGCGGCATTCCTCCGTCGCATACGGACATCTCTCTGCAAACCGGCAGCAGTCCTTCGGGTTGATCGGGCTTGGAATCTCGCCCTTGA
>JBNMLY010000040.1:0-17710 GCA_050875065.1 Otoolea sp.
GAACAGCGACAATCGCAGATTTAGATCAGGTTGCAGCCGTGGAGGCAGAATGCTTTCCGGCAGCGGAGGCCGCAACAAAAGAGGAATTTGCCGGAAGAATTAAGTATTATGGAAATCATTTCTGGCTCATGTTTGAGGGAGAAAAGCTGATCGCGTTTGTGGACGGCTTCGTCACAGATAAGCCGGATCTGACGGATGAGATGTACGAACGGGCAGAAATGCACGATGAAAACGGCGCGTGGCAGATGATTTTCGGTGTCAATACGATCCCGGCGTACCGGAAATGCGGCTATGCGGGACAGTTGATTCAAGCTGCCATCGAGGACGCCAGAAAGCAGGGCCGGAAAGGGCTTGTGCTGACCTGCAAGGAGAAGCTGATAGCGTATTATGCCAAGTTTGGTTTTGTGAATGAGGGGATCTCGGAATCGGTGCATGGGAATGTGACCTGGTATCAGATGCGGTATAAATTTTAAATAAGAAAGTGACCGGAGATTGCCTATAAGGGTAATACATGAAATAGGCACAAGCCACATAAAAATCACACATTTTTCTGCTAGTATCTCCGTCAGGAGGTGCGAATGCATGAATCGTAGTAAAACAAGAATTTTTATCGGTGGCATGACCTGTGTAAACTGCCAGAATAAAATAGAAACGGCCCTGCTCCATACGGCGGGAATCGAGACAGCCAGAGTCAGTTATCAGAATGGTACCGCCGATCTGGTTTACGATCCGGACTGGATCACATTGGAGGAAATCCAGCAGGTGATCCGGGACGCGGGATATGAGGTTTTATCAGAAAAAGTCAGAAACGAACAGAAGCCGGGCAGAGCAGCCCATGTTTTGATTGTAATTGCAGTGCTCTATGTGCTCCTCGAAAATTCGGGCATTCTGAACCGGCTGGTGCCAAGCCAGTTGGCGGATACCCGGATGGGATATGGGATGCTGTTTGTGATCGGCCTTTTAACTTCGGTACATTGTATTGCCATGTGTGGCGGAATCAACCTGTCACAGTGTATTCCGAAGAAGCGGGAAAAGACAGGAAATGGAGCATCGGTTTTGGGACCGGCGCTTCTCTATAATCTGGGCCGTGTGATTTCCTACACGGTGATCGGTGCAATTTTAGGATTTGCAGGAATGCTGATCGGCGGAGGTACCGGTGTGGGGATCTCGCTCTTTCTTCAGGGGATTTTAAAAATTATTGCCGGTATTTTTATGGTTCTCATGGGAATCAACATGCTGGGGATTTTTCCGGGACTGCGGCGTTTTACCCCACAGATCCCACGGCTTCTGGCTGGCAGGGTAAACCAGAAAAGGGCCGGCAGCCGACAGCCGTTTGTAGTCGGGATGCTGAACGGGCTTATGCCGTGCGGACCGTTGCAGTCGATGCAGATTGTAGCGCTGGCTTCGGGAAATCCGCTGGCGGGTGCATTTTCTATGTTTATGTTCAGCCTTGGAACGGTACCGCTGATGCTGGGACTGGGTTCGTTCGTATCTCTGCTTGGAAAACGCTTTACGAAGCGGGTTATGGAGATCGGGGCGGTTCTGGTAGTGGTTCTGGGACTTGCGATGCTGTCCCAGGGATTCAGTTTGTCGGGCCTTCTGGATGGGACGGCATGGCAGCAGACAGGAGAACCGCTGCGTTCGGCTGGATCAGATAAGGTATCTGAACCGCTGTCTGAATCAACCGCGGCATCCGAACCGGAGACGGCCTCGGGGGAGAAAACGGATGTTCAGATTGTACGGAGTACCTTGAGCGGCGGCCGATACCCCAATATCACGGTAAAGGCGGGGACTCCGGTCCGCTGGATCATTGATGTGCCGAAGGGGGCGCTGAATGGATGCAATTACCGGATGGTTCTGCGGGCGTATGGAATTTCGCACACGTTTTCAGAGGGGGAAAATGTAATTGAATTTACACCGGAGGAAACGGGCACAGTTTCTTACACCTGCTGGATGGGAATGATCCGTGGAAAGATTTTTGTGACGGATGAAAGCGGGACGTCGGACAATATTCTGTCAGAAACGTCAGAAACGGACGACGATGGAATCAATGGCTCGGAAGCGGAAGGCTTCGGAATGGGATGCTGTGGCGGTTATTAAGTTATAAACAATAACAAAGAGCCAAAGAGCGTATGAGTCCAGGATAATTGATAAAATAGGAAAATGAATGTGGAGTGACAATAGGAGATTAGGATGGCAGAGAAAAGGAACCTGCTTGTGGCAGATGATGAGGAGATGATTCGGGAGGCGGTTGCTTCCTATCTGGAACGTCAGGGCTACCAGGTTTTTCAGGCAGAAAATGGAGAGGAAGCACTGAACATTTTGAAGAGAGAACCGATTTCTCTGGTAATTCTGGACCTGATGCTTCCGGACCTGCCGGGAGAAGAAGTATGTGTCCGGATTCGAAAACAGTCGCGTGTGCCGATCATCATGCTGACCGCCAAAAATATGGAATATGATATGATTCATGGTCTGGATCTGGGGGCGGATGATTATATCACGAAGCCGTTCAGTCTGAAAAATTTATCTGCCCGCGTGCAGGCGGTTTTGCGGCGTTCGACCGAGGATCTGATTCCGCTTGCCAGACAGTTTTCCTGGAATCAGGGAGATCTGGTGATTGATTACGACCGAAAAGAAGTGAGGAAAAAAGGAGAACCGGTGGCGCTTACGGCGATCGAGTGGAAATTGCTGGCTGCTTTTACGAAATATCCACAAAAAATATTTACCAGAGAAAATTTGATCGAGTTGGTCTTTGGACTAGATTTTTCAGGCTATGACCGGGTGATTGATACCCATATTAAAAATCTTCGGAAAAAGATAGAGGACGATTCCAAGCAGCCGGTTTATCTTTGCACGGTTCATGGAATGGGGTATAAATTCGGAGGGGCGGCAGAATGAAGCAAAAAATCAGTACGCAGTTGGCGGCCGGATTTGCGCTGATTGTCCTGCTCACGGTTCTTCTGATTGGTGCGGCAGCGAATGGCCTGATTAACCGTCAGTTTGAGCAGTACGTAGCGTCGCAGAGAAAAAATTTTTCGGAACAACTGGCAGAATCGCTTACATCCCAGTATGATGAGAGGACGGATGCGTGGAATGTAGATTACATCCATGGGATCGGAATGTACGCATTGAGGGATGGTTATCTGATCCGCCTGTTGGACCGGGACAATCATGTCGTATGGGATGCTGAAAATCATGATATGACGTTATGCCATCAGGTAATGCGGGAGATCCGCACGGAAATGGAGGAGAAACGGCCCTGGTTAAAGGGTGAATTTTCAACGTACCGCTATGATATACGGAAAAAGGATGTCATTGTGGGGTATCTGGATGTGAGCTATTACAGTCCGTACTATTTTAATGAGAGTGATTTCCGGTTTCTGGATTCTTTGAACCGGATCTTGATCGGGATTGGATTGGTGGCGGTGGCGGCTGCAGCGGCAGCGGGAACCATGCTGGCAAAAAGGTTGTCAGTTCCGCTGATGAATGTGGCGGAAGTGACGAAGAAGATCGCAAAGGGAGATTATAAGGCGAGATTTCAAACGGAACGGACGCAGACCCGGGAGGTGGAAAATCTGAGCCGCGCGGTCAATGAGATGGCAGAGAGCCTGGAACGCCAGGAAAAGCTCCGCCGCCGTCTCACCTCGGATGTAGCCCATGAACTCCGCACGCCGGTGACGAATGTGTCGCTAAATCTGGAAATGATGCTGGACGGTGTCTGGGAGCCGACGAAAGAGCGGCTGCAGAACTGTTACGGGGAGCTGGAGCGGCTGTCGGGGCTCATTGCTGATTTGGAGAAACTGCGCCAGGTTGAAGATGAGAAGCTGGAGCTTGTGCTGGAATCGGTCGATCTGCTGGAATTATCCAAGGTGGTGGAGAAGGCCTTTGAGCCGGATTTAAAGAAGAAAGAACTTGTATGTACGGTCTTGGGCGAACCTGCGGTCGTGCAGGGAGACGCGGGACGTCTGTATCAGGTGATTTATAACCTGCTTTCCAATGCAGTTAAGTATTCAAACGAGGGCGGGCAGATACAGATACGGGTAAAGTGCACTGAAACGGCCGTAGAACTGAGTGTAGAGGATCAGGGAATTGGAATTTCAAAAGAAGATCTTCCGCTGGTGTTTGAGCGTTTTTACCGGACGGATCTGTCCAGAAACCGCAAAACCGGAGGTGCCGGAATCGGTCTTGCCATCGTCAAAGCGATTGTTGAGGCACATCATGGGAGTGTGACGGCTGAAAGCAAGGTGGGATGTGGCAGCAAATTTAAGGTGATATTGCCGGTAAGGTGGTCAAAATGCTGACTGCCTTTTTGTAGTTATAAAGCATTGGATTTCTGTTTTATTTTATTTGAAAATATGGTAATATTTTTATAATGATAAGAAATGCCAGAGGAGGTGCAGATATGGGAAGTTATTTAAATCCGGGAGCTTTTTCGTTTCGTGGCAGTCTCCGATCGAAAATATATGTAGATAAGAGTGAATTGATTGCGAGGACGAATGAAGTGCTCTGTACGGAGCAGAAATATATCTGTGTCAGCCGTCCGAGGAGGTTTGGCAAGTCGATGGCAGCTAATATGCTGGCAGCATACTACGATCGAAGTGAGAATACAGACGAATTGTTTCAAGATCTTGCAATCAGTAAAGATAGATCTTATAAAGAAAATCTGAATCAATATGACGTAATCAAAATCAATATGCAGGAATTTTTGAGTATGTCAGGAACGATAGAAGAAATGCTGGAGATGCTGAAAAAATACCTGGTTTTGGATTTTAGAGAAACATTTCAGGATGTGCAATTTCGGGATGAGAACAATCTGATTCAGGTTATGAAGGATGTTTTTTCTTATACAAAATGTCCGTTTGTAATTCTGATTGACGAGTGGGATTGCCTGTTTCGGGAATATAAACAGGATAAAGAAGCACAGAAAAAATATCTGGATTTTCTGCGTGCATGGCTGAAAGATAAAGACTATGTGGCACTGGCCTATATGACGGGAATTCTTCCTATTAAGAAATATGGTTCTCATTCTGCATTGAATATGTTTACGGAATATTCAATGACAAATCCACGGGAAATGGCAGAGTATTTTGGATTTACAGAGCAGGAGGTAAAGAAGCTTTGTGACAGATTCCGGCGGAATTTTGAGGAAACACGCGCCTGGTATGATGGATATGAATTGGTGGCGGTGGATGGGGAAGAGAAGGTCTGCTACTCCATGTACAGCCCTAAATCGGTGGTAGATGCCATGCTGAGCGGCGTGTTTGACAATTATTGGAATCAGACGGAAACTTATGAGGCGTTAAAAGCCTATATAAAATTAAATTTTGACGGATTGAAGGATGCAGTCATCCGTATGTTGGCGGGAGAAAGAGTCCAGATTAATACGGGAACTTTTTCCAATGATATGACGAATTTTCAGGGAAAAGACGATGTGCTGACATTACTGATTCATTTGGGATATCTGAGCTATCACTGGGGGGATAAGACAGTTACCATTCCAAACAAAGAAGTTTCAAATTTTTCTGACGTTTTTTTGACAGATACTTGACCTAAAGCTAACTTTATGTACTATAATCAAAATTATGGATTTACCATGTATTCTGCTATATTTTCGTGCCGAATGAGTCTGGGTAAACGAGAAATATTCAGGGCGAGAGCATAGCAGACAAGAAAAATGGATAGAACATGGAGGGTAATGCAATGCAGGAAACGAAAGTACCGGGAAAAGACGGAAATAAGTATGTACCGTTTGAGCAGAGAACGGGAGAAACGTCGGTTGTATATTTTACAAGAGATCTTTCCCCGGAGGGATTAAAGAAGATTTATGACAGAGTCTCAAAGGGTCTGGAAGGTAAAATTGCGATCAAGCTTCATACCGGAGAGGCGGAGGGACCGAATATCATCCCGCGCCCATGGGTGAAAGAGCTGTATGCGGATAAACTTCCGGCGGCAACCATCGTGGAGACCAATACCTACTATGAGGGAAGCCGTTACACGACCGAGGCGCATCGGAAAACACTGGAGACCAACGGCTGGACGTTCTGCCCGGTTGATATCATGGACGAGGACGGCGTAGCGGCACTTCCGGTCAAAGGCGGTAAGTGGTTTGAAGAGATGCACGTAGGCGATCATATGTTGAATTACGATTCCATGTTGACCCTGACCCATTTTAAGGGTCATGTCATGGGTGGTTTCGGCGGTTCCAACAAGAACCTGGGAATCGGCTGTGCGGATGGACGGATCGGAAAAGCCGAGATCCATACCGTAAAGGGCTCTGACAATATGTGGAGTATCGCGGAAGAGGAGCTGATGGAGCGGATCACGGAGTCCACAAAGGCGACGATCGACCATTTTGCCGGACATATTTCCTATATTAATGTCATGAGAAATATGTCAGTGTCCTGTGACTGTGAGGGCGCAGAGGCAGAACCGGTTGTGACGCCGGATGTCGGCATTCTGGCAAGCTTTGATATTCTGGCCGTTGACAATGCCTGCATCGATCTGATCTATGCACTTCCGGGTGGAGCCGGAAAAGCACTCATCGAGAGGGTGGAGAGCCGTCACGGACTGCGTCAGCTTTCCTATATGAAAGAGATGGGCATGGGAAATGACCGCTATACGCTCATCGATATTGACAACGACGATCGGGAGATCACGGCAGCAAAGGCAACGAAGGATATTCTGCCGGAGTGGAGACCGGATATTTACAATACATTCCCGGGTAAGAATAAAATTCGTAAGAGATAAAATTCTATTTCTGGTCACGTGGGCGTGATGAGAAAAATATGTGATTGCTTACAAATAGGCACTTTTGAAACCGAAAGTGCCATAAGATAACGTGGTGGCAGTGGAAAGCTGCCGTATTTAAATGCGAAGCCACGGCAAATTCTATTCCTGGTTGTGTGCGCGTGAACAGGAATACTAATAATACTTATTATAGGAATCGAAATGGCGTTTTTAGTGGAAGTGTGATAAGATACAGGTATCAGCATGAAAACTAAGATGCCATTTTGATTTTTTGTTGCCGGGTATCCGGAAGAGGCTGCAAGCGGCAGGCCCTGTGGGTAACGGTTGAATCAACGGCTACAAGTGCTTTTTCGTCTTTCCGCGTGTATTCTTTCCGGGTGATTATATGTATCACAGGCATCCGAGGCAGGCTGCACGGGATTGCATGAAAAAGGGTCAAAAAAGGCGTCCGCAAACAGGAGGGGTTAGAGAAAACATGAAATCATTGCAGGCGCGTTATCTGGATCGGCTGGCAGAACTTTACCCGACGATTGCAGCGGCATCGACGGAGATCATCAACCTGGAGTCGATCTTAAATCTGCCGAAGGGAACGGAACATTTCCTGACCGATATTCATGGGGAGTACGAGGCATTTTCCCATGTACTGAAAAATGGTTCCGGTTCCGTCAAACGAAAGATTGACGATGTATTTGGAAATACCCTGAGCCGTCAGGATAAGCAGTCACTGGCGACCCTTATCTATTATCCGGCGGAGAAAATGAGCCGGATTTTACAGACGGAGAAGAATCCGGACGACTGGTATAAAATCACGTTGTACCGTCTGATCGCGGTCTGCCGCCGGGCGGCGAGCAAGTACACGCGTTCGAAGGTACGCAAGGCACTTCCGAAGGAATTTGCCTATGTGCTGGAAGAACTTCTGACCGAGCGCGGGGATCTGCAGGACAAGGAATCTTATTACGATGCGATCGTGCAGACGATCGTCCGCGTGGGACGGGCAAAAGCCTTTATCGTAGCACTCAGCGAGCTGATTCAGCGGTTGACAGTGGATCATCTTCATATCGTCGGCGATATCTATGACCGAGGTCCGGGACCGCATATTATCATGGACAAGATGATGACCTACCACTCGATCGACGTCCAGTGGGGCAATCACGATGTGCTCTGGATGGGCGCGGCGGCCGGCCAGATGGGCTGTATCGCCAACGCGATCCGTATCTGTGCGCGCTATGGAAACCTGGATATTCTGGAAGACGGATATGGCATCAACCTTCTGCCGCTGGCTACCTTTGCGATCAATACATACGGGGATGATCCGTGTACCTGCTTCCAGTTAAAAGGCAGCGATTCATACAGCGCATCGGAGCGCGAGCTGAACCAGAAGATGCACAAGGCGATCTCGATCATCCAGTTTAAAGCGGAAGGACAGATCATCAAGCGCCATCCGGAATTTGGCCTGGAGAAACGGAATCTCCTGCATCATATTGATTTTGAACGCGGCGTCCTGGAGCTGGACGGCAAGGAATATAAGATGCTCGATATGAATTTCCCGACGGTCGATCCGAAGGATCCGTATGCGTTTACACCGGAGGAGGCAGATATCATGGAACGTCTGGAACGCGCGTTCATGAACTGCGAGAAGCTTCAGCAGCACATGAAATTCCTGCTGGCGAAGGGAAGTCTCTATAAGGTATATAACAATAATCTTCTCTACCACGGCTGCGTCCCATTAAATGAGGACGGTACCTTCAAGGAGGTAGAGATCTACGGCAAGAAGTATAAAGGAAAAGCGCTGTATGACATTCTGGACAATTACGTCCGCAAGGGATTTGTAGCGGTCGATAAGGCGGAACGGGAAAAGGGCCGGGATATGATGTGGTATATCTGGCTGAATGAAAATTCCCCGCTGTTTGGTAAGGATAAGATGGCGACGTTTGAACGTTATTTCCTGGCAGAAAAAGAGACACACAAGGAAGTGAAAAATCCGTATTACAACATGCTGGAAAATGAAGAGGTGCTCGACCGCATCCTCCGGGAGTTCGGTCTGGAGCCGGAGGGCGCGCACATCATCAACGGCCACGTCCCGGTCAAGTCCAAGGACGGCGAGAGTCCTCTCAAGTGCGGCGGCAAGCTTCTTGTCATCGACGGCGGCTTTTCAAGAGCCTACCAGAAGGAGACCGGTATCGCGGGATATACATTGATTTACAACTCCTACGGCCTGATTCTGGCGGCACACGATCCGTTTGAGTCCACCGAGGCGGCGATCGAGAAGGAGAGTGATATCCACTCCGAGAGCCGTATGGTCAAATGGGTGCCGGAGAGAAAATGCGTCGGAGACACTGATATCGGACGGGAACTGAAAGAGAAGATTAAAGATCTGGAAAAACTGCTGAACGCGTATTATAGTGGTGCGATTGCGGAGAAATTTACGCGGTAGGGATTTAAAATTCGAAATAAGTTATAAAAAATCAAAAAATCGTTCGCCCCAGAAGATGGGAAGAACGATTTTTTGCGATAGTTATTGATGATTATTAATTGTCCGCATTTGCCGAAATTTATTTCGTGCCGAAAATCCGGTCGCCTGCATCTCCCAGACCCGGGCAGATGTAAGCGCTTTCGTTCAGGCAACGATCGACATGGCCGACATAAATCTGGATATCCGGATGTGCCTCATGCAGTCTTTTTAAGCCCTCGGGAGCTGCGATGATGGCCATGAATTTGATGCTTTTTCCGCCGCGCGCCTTGATGAAGTTGATTGCCTCAACCGCAGAACCGCCGGTTGCCAGCATCGGGTCGGTGACAACAATGGTACGCTGTTCGATCGGGGTCGGAAGCTTGCAGTAGTATTCGTGCGGCTCATGGGTCGTTTCATCACGGTAAAGTCCGATATGACCTACTTTTGCAGACGGAACGAGTGCCAGAATACCATTTACCATACCAAGTCCGGCGCGTAAAATAGGGACAACGGCAAGTTTTTTACCAGCCAGCATCGGAGTGCTGCAGGTTTCGATAGGGGTTTCGACCTCCTGATCCTCCAGCGGAAGGTCGCGCAGCGCCTCATAGCCCATCAGCATCGCGATCTCGTCAGTCAGGGAACGGAATTCATTGGTTCCGGTGTTTTTGTTGCGGAGAATGGAGATCTTGTGCTGAATCAACGGGTGGTCGAGAATTGTTACATTTTTCATATCTATAACCTGCCTTTTCTTGAAATTGATGATGTAGAGGTTTTCGTAACAGTGTGTACCGCAAACAATTACGAAAGTTGTTCTAATTTCATCATTATACACCGGATTATGAAGATTGACCAGCCTGTTTATTGTGTATCGGGAGCAGTAGCGAAAAAACGTTGCGTGCGCCCACTATATAGAATAAAAAAATTGACAATTATTTATCAGATGACTATAATAAATTTATCAGATTGTCCGAAAGTTTTTGTAAATCGTAAGGACAGCGTTAGAGAAAAGAAAGGTGGAAGAAAGCCGTGGAACAGAAAGAGATATCCAAAGCGGTCATTTCTAGGCTACCCAGATACTACCGTTACTTGGGCGAACTGCTTGAGGAAGGAGTAGAGAGAATCTCATCGAATGATTTGAGTATCCGCATGAAGGTGACAGCGTCCCAGATCCGTCAGGACCTGAACAATTTCGGCGGATTTGGTCAGCAGGGATATGGTTATAATGTAAAATACTTATATACGGAGATAGCCCGGATTCTTGGCATCGACCGTCAGCACAACCTGATTATCATCGGTGCGGGAAATCTGGGTCAGGCGATCGCGAACTATACAAATTTTGAGCGGCGTGGTTTTATGATCAAAGGTATGTTTGATGTGAACCCGCGTCTGGTTGGTCTGGTGGTCCGTGGCGTGGAGATCCGTGGTATTGAGGATCTGGAACAGTTTATCAAGGACAATGAGGTGCAGATAGCCGCACTGACGATTCCGAAGTCCAAGGCGCCGGAGATTGCTGACCGTTTAGTCAAGGCGGGCATCAAGGCAATCTGGAATTTTGCCCATACGGATTTACAGGTTCCGGATGATGTCGTGGTGGAGAATGTCCATTTGTCAGAGAGTCTGATGCGCCTTTCCTACCGTGTATGCAGCATGCAGGATCAGAAGGCACGGGAAGAAGCACAGAGAAAGCAGGAAGAGGCAGCAGGTGCCGGAGAAACAAAATGATCGTCGGAATAGGTACGGACCTGATAGAAATAGAACGAATCAAAAAGGCCTGTGAAAAAGAGGCCTTTTTGGTGCGTGTATATACAGAAGAAGAACGTCGGCAGGCAGGGGGAAAAGCGTCCCGGCTGGCCGGCGATTTTGCGGTAAAAGAGGCGGTCTCGAAAGTGTTTGGAACTGGATTTCGGGGATTTGGTTTGTTAGATATAGAGGTACTCCGGGATGAGGTGGGAAAACCGTGGGTGCGGCTCCATGGGGAGGCCAAAACGCTTGCGGATACGCTTAAAATCCGCCGGATTCATGTGTCGATCACGAACACAGGCAGCCTTGCAGCCGCTTATGCAGTCGGAGAGGGGGAATGAAAATGAGACGTCTGGTAACAGGAAAACAGATGAAGGAGATAGACGGATATGCGATCCGGAAAGTGGGGATTCCCTCTCTGGTACTGATGGAGCGCGCAGCGCTGGCAGTGGCAGACGAGATGGAAAAACGATATGGAAAGCTTTCAGGCCAGCGGCTTTTGGTATTTTGCGGAACGGGCAATAACGGTGCGGACGGTGCTGCGCTGGCGCGGATTCTCTTCCTGCGCGGCGCGCTTCCGACTGTGCTTACGGTCGGGGATAAGGCGCACTGGACGGGGGAGATGACTTGTCAGGTGGCGATCGACCGGAATCTGGGAATCCCAGTGGAAAGTTTCGAAAATTATGTACCGGGACACGTGGAGATTATGGTGGATGCGATCTTCGGCGTGGGACTTTCCAGAGAGGTGGGCGGCGAATTTGCCGAGGCGATCCGTTTTATGCGTGAGCAGGAGCCGAGGGCAGTGGTCGCGGTGGATATTCCATCCGGCGTCAGCTCGGAGACAGGGGCGTCACTCGGCGAGGTGGTCGAGGCGGATCTGACTGTTACCTTTGGCTATGAGAAGCTGGGAATGGTCTTTTATCCGGGGCGGAAGCTGTGCGGCGAGATTGTGATTGCCGATATCGGATTCCCGGCGTACACGAAATATGAGGGGCACGCCTATTTTGCCTACGATCCGGAGGATCAGAACCAGATCCCGAAACGGCGGGCAGACGCCAACAAGGGAACGTATGGGAAAATATTGATTGCGGCCGGTTCTGAGGGAATGTGCGGCGCAGCCTATCTGAGTGCGCTGGCGGCCTACCGGATGGGAGCGGGACTTGTGAAGATCCTGACGGTTCGGGCCAATGTGCCGATTCTGCAAAATCTCCTTCCGGAGGCGATTCTGACGCCGTATGATCCAGAGCAGGCACAGATCGATCCGGGAGATTTTAAGAGTCTGGTCGAACAGGAGTGCGGCTGGGCAAGTGCGATTGTCCTAGGGCCAGGATTGGGAAAGGGAACGCATGTGGCGAGCTTGGTGCAGAATGTGCTGCTTTCTGCCTATGTGCCGATCATCGTAGATGCGGACGGACTGAACGCGGTCGCACAGCATCCGCATTTGTCTGGATATTTTACGGAGAATGTGATCGTTACCCCTCATTTGGGCGAGATGGCGCGCCTGACGGGCCGTTCGATCGAGGAGCTGAAATGGGATTTGGTCGAGTCGGCGGTGCATTATGGGGAAGAAAAAGGCGTGACCTGCGTCCTCAAGGACGCCGTGACGGTGACGGCAGGGCGCGACGGCAATGTTTATATCGGCGACAGCGGATGTGCCGCGATGGCGAAAGGCGGTTCAGGTGATGTGCTGACCGGCGTGATCGCGGGGCTTCTGGCGCTGGGCTTTTCAGAAGATGAGGCGGCGGCGCTGGGTGTATTCCTGCATGGAAGAGCCGGGGCAGCAGCAGCCCGTAAAAAGGGAGAACATTCCGTGCTGGCAAGGGATATTGCGGATTGTCTGCTTGAAAGGTAAGACTGAAAATGGAAATGGAAAAGGAAGACAAAAAGATGGAAAAAGCATATACAATGGCGGAGGAACCATATACCCGGATTTATGCGAGGATTGATCTGGATGCGATTGTGAAAAATATGGAAGCGATGCGGGAAAATCTTCCGGCGGAGACGAAGATGATCGGTGTGGTTAAGACAGATGGATACGGCCATGGGGCAGTTCCGGTGGCGAAGACGATCGCACCGTTTGTCTGGGGATATGCGGTAGCGACACTGGAGGAAGGCCAGAATCTGCGCCGCCATGGCATCGAAAAACCGATTCTGGTACTTGGGAGCACGCATCCGCGCCATTTTGCGGAACTGATTGAGGATGATATCCGCCCGGCGATCTTCGAGGAAGACAAGGCAGAGCTGTTGTCAAAACTCGCAGTTTCAATGGGAAAAACGGCGAAGCTACACATTGCGCTGGATACCGGTATGGGGCGAATCGGCTTTCACCCGGATGAAAACAGCGTGAAAGAAGTGGAGCGGATCGCGAAGCTGCCAGGCATTGAGATCGAGGGAATGTTTACGCATTTTGCACGTGCCGATGAGACGGATAAGGAATTTACCCATTTACAGTATGAGCGGTACCAGAAATTTCATGAGGCGCTGGAAATGGCTGGTGTCCATATCCCGATGTGCCATTGTGCGAACAGTGCGGCGATCATGGAACTGCCGCAGATGGGGCTGGATGCAGCGAGAGCGGGCATCACGGTGTATGGTTTGTATCCGTCGGATGAGGTGGATCGGGGTATGAAGATCTATCCGGCGATGGAGGTGCGAAGTTTTATTACCTACGTCAAAGAGGTAGAGCCGGGGACACCGATCAGTTACGGCGGAACTTTTGTGGCCGATCATCCGATGCGGATCGCGACGATCGGAGCCGGATACGGCGATGGCTATCCGCGAAATCTTTCTGGGAAAGGTTATGTCCTGATTCACGGTCACCGTGCGCCAATTCTGGGACGTGTCTGCATGGATCAGTGCATGATCGATGTGACCGATATTCCGGAGGCAGCCGAGGATACGCGTGTGACACTGCTTGGACGCGACGGTGACGATGAAATTACGATGGAAGAGCTGGCGGAGTGGAGTGATGGCTTCCATTACGAGATTCCGTGTGTGCTTGGAAAACGTGTGCCGCGTGTGTATGTGAAGGGCGGAAAAATCGTTGGGAAGAAAGATTATAACGACGATCGGTATGAGGATTTTATAAAGTAAGGATAAGAATAGAATAAGGAAATAATGAATGCTGTCGGTTTGAACGCCAGAAACCGGGCTGCCATGTAGATGGAAAACCGGAAAGAACAGGGCTTGAGAGGCTTAAGACGGGCAGCCGGAAGAAACATTAGCATTTGAAGCACTTTGAACCATATAGAAAAGAGATTCATACGATAAAGTAGATAGCTTCGGTAAAGCCGGGAAAAACGGACTGCCGGATGTATTTATGGGATGACCCGCGTATAAGCGGCGTAAATCCGTCCATACTAACAGTATAAACGGACTGTGAAAGTACGAAACAGTTGCAAATTTATATTTTAAAAATAGTTTGGACGGAGTGTGAATCGAGTGGTTATCAGACGAGGAGACATTTACTACGCAGATTTAAGGCCGGTCATCGGCTCAGAGCAGGGAGGCGTGCGCCCAGTGCTGGTCATCCAGAATGACATCGGCAACAAGCACAGCCCGACGGTGATCTGCGCGGCTATCACCTCAAAGATGAACAAAGCCAAGCTGCCGACGCACGTGGAGTTAAACACGCGGCGCTGTGCCATGGTAAAGGATTCGGTCATTCTGCTGGAACAGCTCCGCACGATCGATAAGCAGCGATTGAAAGAAAAAATCTGCCACATCGACGGGGGGCTTCTGCAAGAAGTAGACCGCGCGCTGAAAGTCAGTCTGGAACTGGATACATAAAATCAGTCGCGAACCCCTTGTCAAGCATACAGAATGGTGTTAGAATAATTAAGATGCAGCTTTTTAGTGCCAGGATCGGCACAAAAATAAAGTTACTGTTTACAAGTAGGCACTTTGGGAACCGAAAGAGCCGTAAGATAATGTGGTGGTAGCGGGAATTTGCCGTATTTGAATGCGAAGCTACGGCAAATTCTGTTACTGGTCACGTGTACGTGGACAGTAACAAAAGAAAAGCTGATGAGCGAAAAAATACAACAAAGAAGATAGAAAGAGGAGTATTATTTTATGTCAGGACATTCAAAGTTCGCCAATATTAAGCACAAAAAAGAGAGAAACGACGCAGCAAAGGGAAAAATCTTTACCGTTATCGGCCGTGAGATTGCCGTAGCCGTGAAAGAGGGCGGCCCGGATCCGGCCAACAACAGCCGTCTGCGCGATGTGATCGCAAAAGCAAAAGCGAACAATATGCCGAATGATACCATCGACCGTGGTATTAAGAAAGCAGCCGGAGATGCAAACTCCGTCAATTACGAGAACCTTACATACGAGGGATATGGCCCGAATGGTGTCGCTATCATTGTAGATACCCTGACCGACAACAAGAACCGTACCGCAGCGAATGTCCGCAGCGCGTTTACCAAGGGCGGCGGAAACGTAGGTACTCCGGGCAGCGTGTCTTTCATGTTCGATAAAAAAGGCCAGATCATCATCGACAAAGAAGAGTGCGAGATGGATCCGGACGAGCTGATGATGCTTGCACTGGATGCTGGCGCAGAAGACTTCTCCGAGGAGGAGGACAGCTACGAGGTTATCACCGCACCGGAAGATTTCTCCGCAGTCCGCGAGGCACTGGAGAAGGCTGGCGTTCCGATGATGGAAGCAGACGTTACCATGATTCCGCAGAACTGGGTAGAGCTGACCGATGAGGAGGCAATCAAGAAGATGCAGAGAATCCTCGATCTCCTGGATGAGGATGATGACGTACAGGCTACTTATCATAACTGGGATGAGTAATGAAATAGAAAACAGATGATTGCAAATGGGCAATGACTTTGAGCAATAGTGGAAATGGTGTTTGGCGGTTGGGCTAAACACCATTTTTTGCGCTATAAGACACCTTGTTGATAAGGTAAATGATAAAAGGGAACCGTGCAAAAGAAAGACGCATATGCTACAATAGGAATATTCAATCAGAGGAATCTGAGATGACTTCTTTTATCGAACCAATACCTCAAAGTGAAACGGAAGGGAAAAAACGAGGAATTGATAAAAGAACGGATCCGAAATTAAAAAGGAAAGAGAAAGGAATGAATATGGATCAAAATACGCTTCTGGGGGTTTTGATCCCGTTTGTTGGTACGACGGCGGGAGCGGCCTGCGTCTTTTTTTTGAAAAATGAGTTAAAGCCGATTATCCAGAAAACACTTCTGGGTTTTGCTTCTGGAGTTATGGTGGCAGCATCCGTCTGGTCGCTGTTGATTCCGTCGATGAATATGTCTGAATCCATGGGGAGGCTGGCGTTTCTGCCTGCATCCATTGGTTTTATGGCTGGTATCCTGCTTCTGCTTCTGCTGGATCGCCTGATTCCGCATCTGCATCTGGGAAGTGATGAACCAGAGGGGCATGTCTGCGGACTCAAACGGACGACGATGCTGGTGCTGGCGGTCACGCTTCATAATATTCCGGAGGGCATGGCCGTCGGCGTGGTATTTGCCGGATTCTTAGCCGAGAAGAGCGGCATCACGCTGGCAGCGGCACTGGCCCTTTCGCTGGGAATCGCGATTCAGAACTTCCCGGAGGGCGCGATCATCTCCCTGCCGCTTCGGAGCGAGGCGGGGATGAGCCGGAAAAAGGCGTTTGCGATGGGAACACTTTCTGGCATCGTAGAGCCGATCGGGGCGCTTGCGACGATCGCCGCGTACCGCTATCTGGAGCCGGTGCTGCCGGTCCTTCTGGCGCTGGCAGCGGGGGCGATGATCTATGTGGTTGTGGAAGAGTTGATTCCAGAGTCAGCGCAGGGCAGCCATTCCGATATGGGAACGATCGGATTTGCGGTTGGGTTTGTGCTGATGATGATTCTGGATGTGGCGCTGGGGTAGGAATGAAAGCAGGAAGCGCTGGCATGGAATTTGCTTGTTCGAACAAAACGGCGAACATTTGTTCTAAAAAATGCGTTGCAAAATTTTCAAATTTATGTAATAATATTTGATAGTAAATGAGAAATGTTTCATGCTTTTGCAGTTATGAAAAGTCCATGGAACAGTGGCTGGCGGAAGAAATGCCAGAGAGTTAGAAAGAATCAGCCGGACCGGTGAAACGAAAGCTGCCGTTTGCACTCCGTGTAGATGGCAGCAAATATGATTCCCCGGTCGGGCACAGGAGGAATAAATCTATGGGTAAGACACAGTATGATGCGGACAGCATAACGGTTCTGGAGGGATTGGAAGCTGTCCGTAAGCGTCCTGGTATGTATATAGGAAGTGTGGGAACGAAGGGACTGAACCATCTGATCTATGAGATCGTGGACAACTCGGTCGATGAGCACCTGGCGGGGGCCTGCTCCCAGATCCGCGTGACACTGGAGGCGGACGGTTCCTGTACTGTCCGGGATAATGGACGCGGTATTCCGGTGGAGATGCACAAAAAAGGCGTGGCGGCAGAGCGAATCGTACTCTCGACGCTGCACGCGGGCGGCAAGTTTGACAACAATGCGTACAAGACGAGCGGCGGCCTGCACGGCGTCGGTTCATCGGTTGTCAACGCGCTCTCAGCACATATGGATGTCAATGTATATAAGAATGGACAGATTCATCACGATGCATATGAGCGCGGCATTCCGACCGTGAAGCTGATTGATGGCCTTCTGCCGGTGGTTGGAAAGACGCGGGAGACGGGAACGGAGATCAATTTCCTCCCGGATCCGGAGATATTTGAGAAGACCCGTTTCAAGGCGGACTGGCTCAAGAGCCGTCTGCATGAGAC
>JBNMLY010000041.1:0-17525 GCA_050875065.1 Otoolea sp.
GATATAGTCCCTGCTGTGTGCTGTCTGGCGGGAGATTTTTATGAACACAGAGGCATGATCCTAAACACAAAAGGGACAGCAAACAAAACGGCCGAAAGCATCTTGGCGATGTACTCCGTTAATCTTTTGTAGGAGGTGCCTATGTATGCTTTAGATGCGGGACGACTCAATAAAAAAGTAACGATATACGGTTATACAGAAATAGACTCGTCTCTTGGTGGGAAAAAGGTTGCGCTTGCCAAAAAGGCGAAAGTGTGGGCGGAATTGAAACCTGTCAGAGGGACAGAGTTTTTAGAGTATTACCGCGACACAAACGAATTGCAATATAAAATCACGATTCGATATCGTCCGGATGTGACCGAGAAAGATGTGATTTTATACGGGACGCGACAGTTTGAAATCAACTCAATCATCAACATTAACGAGGATGATGTTGCGCTGGAAATCTATTGCACGGAATCAAAGGACAAGGTGATCGGATGAGTGAATTTGGTTTTGAAATTGGCGATCTGGATAAATTGGCAGGCGATATCCAGAAGTGTTTGAGCGAATATCCGGAGAAGGCCTCAAAGAAAGTCTATAACCTGTCGGGACAGTTTACGAAAGACGTCAATGCAAAATTTCCAGGGCGATACAAACGGGGCAAGAGACCGCTGTCAAAAAACTGGAACAGAGAACGGGAAAAGACGATGTTTACCGGATATACCATCCGGGTAAATGTAAGCAATAAGGCACCGCATTTCCACCTGGTCGAGAACGGTCATGAACTTTATATATCGCCGGAACGTTATGCCGCTCTGAAAGCTGGAAAGATCACATATAAGGGAGCTATACATCGCGGGAAAAGGCGGACAAAGGATAGTGCCGGGATGGTTCGGGCGGGGTTTGTTCCGGGCAGGCATTACTGCGAAAAAACCCGGAATGAATGGCAAGAAACATTTCCGGATGAGGTCGAAAAGTTTTTAGACAAAATGTTAAAGGACAAGAATTTATGATTCGATTTACGGATTTAAAAAGGGCGTGCAACGAGGTTTTTATCAATGCGTTCCCGAAAATCAAGGTATACGGAAATGATACTCTGGACGGTTATGCAAGACCCGCTTTTTTTACAGAGATTATCCCGCATCCGTTTGTGCATGAGACAAAAAATTATGATTCCGGAGGCGCCACGTACAAAGCAACATTGCTGGAAAAGACACATGATGAGGAGCTGTGCCTGTCTATTTATGACAGTATCCGGGAAGCGTTTGGAATGACGTTGTCGGTGGGGGATAGAAAGCTCCTTGTAGGAGAAATATCATACGAATTTATCGGCGAAAATCTGAATATCCTCCAGATCTCCGTCGAGTTTGACTGGCAAGAACAAAGAGAACGAATCGAGACAGAACCGCTGGCGGAATCGCTGGCACTGTCGATGGAAAAGAAAGGAGACTGAGAAAATGGGAGCACCAAGTGTTAACATTGCGTTTATTGAAAAGTCTGCCACTGCGATCCAGAGAGGAGAACGGGGTATTATTGCTATGCTGCTTAAAGAGAGCGCGGTGTCGGCAGCAAATTACACGGTTTATTCGGTGGCGGATATTCCGGAGACCTTATCAGAGGCAAATAAACAGGCAGTAGAGCAGGCGCTGATCGGATATCAGACTGCCCCAAAAAAGATCCTGCTGCATCTCATTACAAGCGCGTCGGTAGAATCAAACGGATATACGGATGCACTTGGCTATTTTGCAACTCAGAAATGGGACTATCTGGTTATTCCGACCGTAGAAACGGATAGCAAGACAACGGAGGTTGCATCGTGGATCAAAAGTCAGAGAACGGCCGGAATGACATACAAAGCCGTGCTGCCGAACTCGGCATCTGATAACGAGGGAATCGTAAACGTAACAGCCGGATGTGTAAACGGCGAAACAGAATACAGTGCAGAAAAAATGTGTGCACGGGTTGCGGGTATTATCTGCGGTACTCCTCTTACAATGTCATGCACCTATGCGCCGCTGGCAGAAATGACAGACTGCGATCGCATGAGCGCGTCCGATCTGGATACGGCGGTGGATGCGGGCAAGTTTGTGTTTATGTGGGATGGCGAGAAAGTCAAGGTTTGCCGTGCAGTCAACTCGTTTGTGACGACCACCGGAACCAAGGGAGATAGCTTTAAAAAAATTAAAGTCGTGGATGCGATGGATATGATCAAGGATGATATCCGCTTAACTGCACAGGACTCATACATCGGCAAATATGCAAACAGCTACGACAACAAGTGCCTGCTGATTACGGCGATCAATAGTTACTTTGCGGGATTGGTGCGTGATGGTGTTCTGGCGTCTGGTGCCTGTGAGATTGACGTGGATGCACAGCGTAACTACTTTGCTGGCAAAGGCGGAAAAGTAGTCGTAAACGGCGAGGAGAAAGCGCTGGAAGAGTGTTCTGACGATGATATCAAGCAGGGAAATACGGGCAGCAGAGTGTTTTTAAAAGCGACGGTCAGCATCCTCGATGCGATTGAAGATATCGACCTTGACATTTACATCGGATAAGGAGGGGCAGAATGAAAGGTTTTGAATCAAATCAGGTGTTTAACGGTACATTTGGCGAAATGTGGATTGATGGAGATTACATGGCTGAGACAGTATCCTGCAAAGCGACAGTAGACATCAGCTATGAGTCGGTGCCTAGAGTTAATACCCTGATGGATGGGAAAAAAATGAGCGGATTGGAAGGAAAAGGCGAAACGAAGCTCCAGAAAGTCAGCTCATACATCATGAATAAGATGTCGGCGAAATTGAAAGCGGGAAAAACGCCGAGCTTTACCATCGTTACAAAGGTGAAAGATCCGGATGCCATCGGCGCAGAGCGTGTGGCGCTGTATGGATGTAAATTTGATAAAGCAATTTTAATAGATTGGGAAAGAAAGAAACTGTCAGAAGAATCTTACAATTTTACATTTGAAAATTGGGAATTGCTTGACGTGGCGTTATAAAAGGAGGAATTAGAATGGAAAACAACCTGATTAACATTTTGATGGAAACAGATCCGGAAAAATTAGAAAGAAATACCAGAAAGGAAGTCGAGATCCAGCGTCTGAGCCAGGCGCTGGGAACTCCCTTTATGGTAACGGTTAAAGCGCTGCCAGGAGATAGATATACGGAGTTGGCAACGGGAAATTTAATGCGGAAAGATGGGGAAGTAGATTACTCCAATGCGTATAAAGCAAATCTGCTGGTGGCGTTGGAGGGAATTGTGTCTCCGGATGTTAGAGACAGGGAACTGCAGAAACATTTTAATTGTGCAACCCCGAAAGACCTGATGGAGAAACTGTTTAACGGGGGAGAAATTACAAAGATTGCCGATGCTGTAACCGTAATTAGCGGATATGGAAAAGATACGGACAATGAAATAAAAAACTAATCTACACGGACCAAGAAGTAAATGCAATGTATGTCTTGTTCCGTGACAAGAATTGGAGACCGTCAGATTATTTTGAACTGTCTGCCGGAGAAAAAAGAATTGTAAAAGTTTTTTTACGTCAGGAAGCCGAGGAAATAAAAGAAGAACGGAGGAGACTGAACGGAGGTGGTAGTGCATGAGCCGTGTAATTGATGCGATTATACAGCTAACAGATAAGTTTACTGCGCCGATGGGGAACACAATTAAGGCAATGGCGGCGGCGACCGCAGAGGGAAAACGGATGCGTAAGAGCATTGAGAGCGCGGGCGGATCTATCACAAAGGTAGGCTCTAGTTTGACAAAATCAGTGTCACTACCGATCGTAGGTATGGGGGTTGCCTGCGGCAAAATGGCCTCTGATTTCGAAAACGGCGTTGCCAAGGTGTCAACAATCGCGGACACATCGGTCATGAGCCTGGACTCAATCAAAAAAGGGACGATTGATTTATCAAACCAGTTAGGCGTGTCAGTAAACGATATCTCAGAAGCGCAGTACAGTGCTATTTCAGCGGGCGCCGCCACAGAAAAATCGTTGGGTTTGGTCGGTACGGCGGTAAAGGCAGCAAAAGCCGGATTTACCGATACAGCCACGGCAGTGGACGGCCTGACGACTGTTTATAACTCATTCCAGGGCGCGGTCGATTACGATACGATATCCGATCAAATGCTACAGACGCAGAATTATGGTAAAACAACTTTTGGAGAGCTGGCATCGTCGATCGGACAAGTAACGCCGGTCGCGAACTCTCTGAATGTCTCTACGGGTGAGCTGTTTTCAAGTATCGCGATTTTAACCAAAAACGGTATCAATACAAGTTCGGCGATTACTGGACTGAAAGCAGCCTATTCCAATATCCTGAAACCGACAGCGGATGCATCCAAAGTGGCGAAGCAGTTGGGAATTGATTTTAGCTCCACCCATTTAAAGGCAGTCGGCTGGACAAAATTTATGGAGGAGATCAAGGAGAAAACAAACGGTGATGCGGATGCGATGGCAAGCCTGTTTGGATCGGTTGAGGCTCTTAACAGCATGACGGTTCTGGCCGGTGCCGGATTTGAAGATTTTACCAACTGTTTAGGGGAAATGAACTCGGCAGCAGGGCTTACGCAGGAGTCCTATGAGAAGATGCTGACCCCGGCGGAGCGTTGGCAGATTGCCCTAAATAAAATCAAAAATATTGGCGTCCAAGTCGGAGAAAAACTGCTGCCAGTATTTGAGCAGATAACGGGAGTCGTTAGCAGCTACGCGGATCGGTTTAGCAATATGTCGGACGAGCAGATCAACTCGATCGTAAAAATTGCTGCTGCGGCGGCAGCAGTCGGCCCGGCGCTTACAATTTTTGGAAAAATGGTAATCGGTGTCTCAAAACTTCTTGGTGTCTTTGCCAAGGTTTCAAAGGCTGGCGGAGTCCTTAAACTTGCGTTTGCGGCGATTACGGGACCGGCCGGAATTGTGATCGGTGTTCTGGCGGCGCTGGTGGCGGTGGTGTTGATTGTGCGTAGCCATATGGATGTGTTAAAGCGATCGCTCGGAGCACTGTCACCGACCTTCGCAAAAATTAAGGGACAAGTTCAGGACATCATCGCAAAATTTAAGGGACTTTGGACCACGGTGGGACCGATTGCATCAAAAATCGGAAACATTTTTGGAACGGTTCTCACGGCGGCGATTGGAGGACTAATTGGCTACATATCGAATGCGGTCAGCATGATCATCAGTGTGGCAGATGGGATAGTGACAGCACTGCAAGGAATCATTGATTTTGTAACAGGAGTTTTTACTGGAAACTGGGAACTTGCATGGCAGGGACTGACGGAGATTGTCTCTGGCGTGGCTGATAGCATCGTAGGAATCATGAAAGGCGCGGTTAATGGTCTGATATCTGCGATCAACGGCTTCCTCGGCGGATTGAACGGAATCAAGATTCCGGATTGGGTTCCGGGTGTTGGCGGTAAGACATTTAGCGTTCCACTTATCCCGGCGCTGGCACGTGGTACAAAGAACTGGCAGGGCGGTCTTGCACAGGTAAACGAGCGAGGCGGAGAGATTATTGATTTGCCAAAAGGCTCCAGAGTATACCCGCACGATGAGAGCGTGCGAAAAGCACGTGAAGAGGGGGCTCTGAGCGTGCAGATTGCCAAGCTGGCGGATCAGATTATAGTGCGCGAGGATGCTGATATCGATCGTATTGCGGATGCGCTACTGAGAAAGATAAAGGCGGCATCTGGAAACATGGGAGGTGTGAGCGTTGGAAATATGGCTTAAAGGGGGAGGCGGCAAGGTGCGTATCCCGGTCTTGCCGCCGGAATACACAGTAACATCAGAGCAGGACAATACATCTGTAACCGTGTGCAACCTTGGAGAGATTACGCTACGCGGAAAACGCAAGCTGAAACAGGTCAGCTTCTCCAGCTTTTTCCCAAAACATTATGATCCGGGATATTGTGACGTTCGATCAAAAAGTCCGATCACATTGGTAAAAAAAATCGAAAAAATGAAGCAGGCGGGAAGCGTGAAGCTGATTATTACCGGGATCCTGTCGCTGAAAGTGACGATAGAATCGTTTGAGTGGGGAGAAAATGACAGAACCGGAGATATCGCCTATACGTTGACGATGAAGGAATACAGGACAGTGAGCATTCCGGCATCGGTACTGGTAAAAGAGCAGCCAGCGGCGCCGGCAGACAACGCCGGGGCAGCAGGCAGAGATCAGCCGGAGGCAACCGGAACGCAGAGCTATACGGTTAAATCTGGCGATACACTGAGCGGTATTGCCAGAAAGCTGACCGGGTCGACCAGTTGGCAGGCAATCTATGAGCAAAACAAATCCGTGATAGGCAGCAACCCAAACATGATCAAACCAGGACAGGTGCTTATGATACCGGGGGCAAAGGCATGATTTTACAACTGATAAAAATGCAACAGAATATGCAATACGACATATCTAAAGCGGTAGATTCTGTCACATGGTCCGGTAGCATCTTAAGTGCTGGCAGGTCTGTGGAGTTTGCACTGCTTAATGATCCGTATGATTCGGGGCTGATGGTTCCGGATGTTTGTACGGGTGATTATATTGCATTGTCAGACGGTGACGAGCTGTTTTTCGGGCAAATTTTTAACATTGAGAAATCCACGGCGATCGGGACTATTACATATACCGCATACGATATGATGAAAAATTTGTTGGAGTCTAATGGTCGGTATAATTTTAAAAATTTAACGCCGGAGGCAGTCGCGGCGCAGGTGCTGGCAGACATAGAAGTGCCATATAACAATCTGGAGCCTACAGGAATAAACATTAAGTCGATGATTTGTGACTCTACATCGTACTATGACATCATTCTCGGAGCTTATACACAAGCCTACCGCATGACGGGAAAACGTTATTTGCCGATGATCTGGAAACGTGAGTTTGGAGTGTGGCCGGCTGTTTATACGGTAGGTAACTTTACCCTGTCGGATGAGTCAAATGTTACCGCAGCATCGCTGTCAGAGAGCATGGATGCGATTAAAAATGTGATAAAAATTTATGATGATAAGGGTAAACAAGTCGGAGAGGTGGCAGATGAGCCAAGTACCTATTTATTTGGTATCTTTGCAGATACCTATGAGGTCGAGAAGGGGGTAGATCCGACCACGGCAGCGACTAATATGCTGGCGACAAAGCCGGAGCAAAAAATCACTATATCGGCGGTCGGCGATCTGAACTGCTTGTCCGGTTACTCTGTAATGGTTAAGGATGCAGCGACAGGATTGTCTGGAAAATACTGGATAACCAGCGATAAACATACATGGCAAAACGATGTATATACGATGGAGCTGGAACTATCATTTGAGCAGATGATGGACGAGAAAGAAATCGAAGTGGAGGAGAAAAAAGATGGCTGATGCATATGCGGGATTTGTGCAGATGATGAGAGAGCAAGGAACTGTCTACAATGGCTCGTCGATTCAGTTGGCGACAATGACAGGATCGAATACTTGTAAAATGGGAGATACACCACTGTACGCCGAAGATTTGTATATTCCGGATCGCCTCCTCACATCGGTTTGCACGAAGGTCAACGTACCAGAAAATCATCAGGACAAAAGCGGATACAGTGCACCGCTAAAAGCTGGAGATACGGTACTTATTTATAAATTGTCAGATACTAAATATGCGATTTTGGACAGGGTGGTGAGTGGTGGATGAGCATATTGCCTACATTTATGCAGTCTCAGATATCGGCACAGACTCAGACGGCTGGAGTAATTGAGATCCCGAAAGAGTACGGTGTGGATTTTAAAACCGGGCAGTTGACGGGAGAGATCGTGGAAGGAATCGAGGCTGTAAAGGTCTGGATCTGGTTCTGTCTGCATACACAGCGCTTTAGGTATCCTATTTATTCCTGGAATTATGGTGCGGATTTGGAACAGTATGTCGGTCAATCAGTAACAGAAGAATTTTTAAATGCAGACTGTGAAGATGAGATCCGCGAGGCGTTGTTGGTAAATACTTATATCACGGATATTGATGATTTCCAGGTGTCGTTTAATAATGGACGGTTATCTATATCATTTACGGCTGTTACCCAATTTGGAAATACGGAGGTGGACTACGATGTATGAGGATAAGACATACAGCGTCATTTTACAAGGTGCCCTGAATGAGATTGATGCAGGTGTGCAAACTGGAGAGGGATATCTGGTATATAACGCTCTGGCAGCGCTGTCGTATGAACTAGAAAAGCTGTATATCCAGTTGGACTATGTGATGAGACAGAGTCATGCAGATACGGCAGATCTGGATGAGCTGATCGAGATTGCAAAAGACCGGGGAATTTATCAAAAAAAAGCGACAAATGCCTATGTATCAGTTAAGGGTAATACAGTTATCCCACTTGGGACACGGTTCTCACTCAAGTCTTTTAATTACAGGATAGAGGAGGCGATCAACGAAAATACCTATACATACAAAGCGGTCTGCGAGGAGACAGGAACGGGACCGAATAACCTGATCGGAGAGCTGATTGCAATCGATCATGTGGATGGCCTGGAAAAAGCCGAGATAACAGAGGTACTGATTAATGGCGATGAGGACGAGTCCAGAGACGCTTTATACGCACGGTATCTGGCAAGTTTTACGTCAGAGTCATTTGGTGGCAATATCGCCCAGTATAAGCAGTATGTAAATGCAATAGCGGGCGTAGGCGGGTGCAAGGTGCAACCGGTCTGGGATGGCGCTGGCACTGTCAAGGTGGTGGCAATTAGCTCCGAGCATGGAGCGTGTTCCGAGTATTTGGTTAAGCAGATCCAGGAGGCTGCCAGTCCGACGCAGGGGAGCGGGTACGGATTTGCACCGATCGACCATGAGGTCACGGTGGTGTCTGTCAACGCAGTAAAGGTCAACGTCACGGCAAAACTGGCATACATGAGCGGATATAGTTGGAGTAGCCTAAAGGACGCAGTAACAGCCAAGATATCAGAGTATCTTAAAAACTTGGCTGCGGTGTGGGCGGATGGCGATCCATCGACAAAAACAACTGTTTATATCGCTAAACTACAGGCGGCAGTCTTGGATGTAACAGGAGTGGTAGATATTACAGAGACACAGCTCAATGGAGAGACATCAAATCTGATTCTGGACTGGGATCAAATTCCGGAAGTGGGAGAGGTGAGCACACTATGATAGATACGATCCGATACTTTCCGCAGCACATAGCTGATATCGAGGAGTTTAAATGTATAGCCAAGATCTACGACCAAAAGTTACAGCTGATATGGGATCATATCGCTCAAATACAGGCTAACTGGCGTTTTGACAAAATGGATGAGATGGAGTGTGGTCGCTGGGAGTCGATGTTAAATATAAAGCTGACGGGCGAGGAAACCTTGATGGATCGTCGGCGTAACATCAAAGGAATCTGGACATCCGGACTGCCATATACAGCGAAAAAGTTTAAAGAGGTTCTGGACGCGATGGTTGGGGCTGATTATTACAAACTTGATATCAATTCAAAGGAAAAAACCATGAAAGTCAGTTTGATGTTAGAAGCTATCGCAAAAGATGATTATATATATAATCTAATGCGAGCAATGGCACCGGCAGATATGGTGGTAATTGTCGAGATCATTTTTAATCGTTACAGGAACTTTAGAACGTATACATACGGCGAATTATCAAAATATACGTATGAGCAACTAAGAACATCGACGATATTTAGGCCAAAACTTAATACATATGCCTATCTAAGCAAATTTAGATACAAAGAATTGTCGTCATATATGTATGGCGCGCTAATGAATGGAGAGCTTCCGGAAAGGTAGGAAAATTATGGAAAAAACTGAAAAATATGGATTTAAAAAACCGGTACAAAATGACTTTTTGGACGTCAATGATATATCAGATAACATGGATAAGATTGAGACAGCTCTGACAGAGTTTGACGATTCGGGCAGCGCGGACGGAATTACCAGCTTTACGGATATGCTTACAAAACTGGTGACCGGCAATAAACTGGCGGTAACACTTCGCAATTTAAAGGCAGGATTGCAGTTTGTACTGCACACTGGATCAATCGTAAACAACTGCGTGACGGACAACGCCAAGTTGCCGCTGTCGGCGGCACAGGGTAAGGCACTGCAGGATGCTATTACTAAGTTAAATGGTGACCTACCGTCTGGCGTTAGGTTTTACAATCTCCAGACCACTCCAGATACATGGAAAATCGATCTGATAGCCTTTGTAAAAAACATACCGGAAGGAGTCTTTATCATTGCAATGAACGCTGGCTGGTTGGCACGTATTGATGGTATGGCTGCGATTAACGGACGCTGGGGCACAATGATTATGACACAGTATAATGGAGTTATCCAAAAGAGTGGCACAAACGGTAATGGCGTTTGGAGCGATTGGGTCACACTTTAAAAAGTAATAACAATTTAATAAAGAAAATTTTACAGAATCTCTTCTTTTTGTTACCTTAAAAGAATCAGAAAGGAGAGAACTTATGATAGAAGAACTATTAATGAATGTTGTGAATGCGATGAGTAGCTGCTTGGATGAGGAGCAGTTGGATAAGCTCCAGAACGTCCTGTATATTAATTTCCATGATGTGAGAGTAGTAGAAGAGAAGAATGAACTTCAGGCGACTGGTACCGACAGCGACACCGCAAAGATGCGGTTATTTGTGGCATCTAAAAAGGTGTCTGGTCGTCAGGATAATACGCTGGCACAGTATGTCAGGGAGATCACGAACTGTCGAAACGCGCTGCGGAAGAACATTGAGGATATTACCACGATGGATCTGAGATGGTACTTCGGGATGCTACGTGAGAGAAACAAAATTAGTATGGTTACGTTACAGGGGCGGATGCGGTACCTCAATAGTTTCTGGACGTTCCTGCAGCGGGAAAACCTGGTTAAGGATAACCCGGTGGCACGCATTGAGTCGCTCAGAATCGAGAGTACAATCAAAAAAGCATTTTCGGTGCAGGAGCTGGAGGCACTTCGGATGGCCAGCGTCCGTCCACGTGATCGGGCGCTCATAGAGTTTTTATATGCCACAGGCGTGCGCGTGTCGGAGTTATGCAGCCTAAACGTGGGAGACATAGATCTATATAAGCAAGAGTTCAAGGTAATGGGAAAAGGGCGAAAAGAACGGCATTTGTACATATCGGACGGCGCGTGTTTCCATTTATTTAGGTATCTGCGGTGGAGAATGGATAAAGAACGGCTGACAATGGATGAGCTGGCAAATAAGCCGCTCTTTGTGACTGCGAAAAAACCATACAGTCGTATGACGGTAGCAGGAGTGCAGTATATTGTAAAAAATCTTGGAAAAAAAGCTGGTGTAGGAAATGTGCATCCGCATCGGTTCCGTCGGACGTTTGCGACAGATTTGCTTAACCGTGGCATGAGGATTGAGGAAGTCATGATATTGATGGGGCATACCAAGATTGAGACGACTTTGATTTACTGTAACATTAAACAGGATAATGTCAGAGAGTCTTATCGTAAATACGCAGCGTAGGTAGGGGAGAAGAGAACTTTTTTAGGCCGGCAGAAATGGCGGCTTTTTTGTTGTACGCAAAATAGGAGATGGGAGAGAGTGGGGGAGAGGAGTACGGCTTGAGGCAAAAATAGAGTAAGTTTTCCTCTATTAAATTGTTATTTTTACTTTTTAAAGAGAGGCCCAGCTGCTCCAAATGCCATTACCGCTTGTGCCACTCTTTTGGATAACTCCATTATATCCCATCATAACCATTGTGCCCCAACGCCCATTATCTGTAACCATACCGTCAACACGGGCAAACCATCCGGCATTCATCGCGATGATAAATGTACATGCTGGCAAGGACTTTACAAAGGCTATCAGATCGGTTTGCCATGTATCTGGAGTGGTCTGGAAACTGTAAAATCTGACGCCAGACAGCAGGTCACCATTTTATAAGCAAAGTTATCCTATTGCTAGCCGTGAAATGTACGCTTTATTAGCAGAATTCCCATTTTACTTTGAGAGTAAAGGTCGGTAAATGATTGTCGATACTGATGCTGTATTACCTAAAACATACGTGTAAAAATCTTTCCGGACATATATACTCTGAGCTTGATATGCATTAGTGATATTTAAATAAACCCAACCCACGGTTGTTTCAGCGCTGTCGCAAATGACCATCCGAATATAACCCGATGTACTTTGCTCAGAACACACACGGATATATCCGTCTTCTGGTATCTTGTATTTGAATGAACTAGTATATCCACTGATATCCACCTCGCTACCTGCTTTAGTAGCGGTGTGGCGCTCCAGCTCACCATTTTACTGGCAATAAAATGCAAAGCCAATTAACCACCACAATGCTGGCTGATGCCGAAAAATTTCGGATGGCATAAGCAAATTTATTTTCCTGCTGATAGTACAGGTACGGGATGGAGGCGCCCTCCTGATTGTAAAGTGACACAGAAGCGATACGATATCCCGATGGAATGTCAATGTCGACATTTCGCGCTGTTGCTGTGTTTGCAGGCACACTCACCGTGTCAGTCCCGCTCCTAAAAAGGGGCAGGTCACCATTTTATCGTCTTTATGTAAAAGATATCTGTGATTGGGGTAATCGGTGCAATATCTGATGTACTTGTATTTTTAATTCTGATATTTATTACCCTGTCGCCTTTTAAATAGCGACCACAATACGGGGAAAAACAGTAAGAGCTACCCGTAGTCACAAGGAGCCAGAAAATTGCTTCGTAACCGTCCACCGTCGGAATTATAACTTCTGAATCTGCCTGATCACCAGCAGCAAGGCTCGCTATGTAGCCACTAGCCCTTTTTACACAGAAATAATTTTGCAGGTCACCATTTTATGATAATTTCAAGAAATATGCTTTTCCAGATACAAGCCCAACATAGGCGGAATAAACCTCTTCATTTTTATAGCAGCGAATATACCATTCTCTCTGAACCACCGTCGGTTGATATGATATATAGCCAGGCGATTTGATGTCGAGAGCTATAAGAATCCCGTCTTCCATAGAAACGCCCAAGGCAACATTACCGTTAGTATCTGAGAGAAAATTAACTGGTATTGAGTAAACCCGGTTTTTCAGGTCACCATTTAAAAGAATATCAAACGTTGGAAATAACAGGCCGCAAGGCCTTTTATTTATATAAAAATCCATAGAAAGAGAGGAAAAAACATGGACAAAATGATTCTCAAAGACAGCACAGAAATCAAGCTACAGGCAGGGGCATCCCTGTCGGCAGTGACAGTCAAGTTTGATAGTAAAGATGCTATGCTGCAGGTCTGGAAGGCAATGACTGCGGAAAACTTGACAGAAGTCAAATTCCAGAATGATGCGGGGGCGACCATTGGAGAATACACGGCTCTCGTTCTCGTTTCGGAAACGTCGCAAGAGACGTCTGAGGGCGCTGTCCAGACCGTATTTTCTTTCCGTGAGAAAACTGATACAGAAAAACGTTTGGATGCCCTGGAAGAAGGACAGGCGGTGCAGGATGAGGCGATCAATGACTTGGGAACAGCGACAAGTGAGCTGGCAGAGAAAGAAGGTGCGGAATAATGGGCGCGTTTTATGGAAGAAGAATCAGAAGTGGGAAAATAACACTGGAAAAGGTGCCGATTTATTGGAAAAAAGCAACTGAAAAATGGCTGAAAGAACATCCAGAGGAGGGAGAAAAATGAGTAGAAATGCGTGCGTAACAATGCAGATGCTGGCGACTGGACTAGTGGCCTACCTCAGTGACAAGCTGGGGGTTACTTTTTATTTGCTGGGACTGCTCTTAGCGCTCATGGTAATTGATTACCTGTCCGGTATGGCGGCGAGTAGAGTGGAGGCACTGGAGCATCCAAATGACAAATCTTATGGGTGGAGTAGCCGAAAGGGAGCGATCGGGATCGCTAAAAAGGTGGCTTATCTGTTTGTGATCGCAGTAGCGATGGTTATTGATTATGTTATTATCCAGACTTCGAATGTACTGGGGGCATCACTGCCTAATACAATGCTGTCATTACTGGTGACCGTTTGGTATCTGCTTAACGAGGCACTGTCAATCACCGAAAATGCTGGGCGCATGGGTGCTCCGGTGCCGGAGTGGCTTGCGAAATACATAGCCGTCCTTAAAAACAAGATTGACAGCAAAGGCGAGAGGGGAGACAGCCATGCATAGAAGGAGGTGATCCAGATATCTCCCGTAGCAGTCTGGGTCATGGCTGCTATTGCACTATCGCAACAGGGCGGACATAGTTCCGCCCCTTACACATTATAAGGAAAAGAGGACAAATCAATGATGAAAGCAATGTTATCCCAGCCGATGGCTGGAAAATCTGACGATGAGATTATTGCAACCAGAGAAAAGGCAATCAAAGTGCTGGAAGCAAAGGGATATGAGGTAGTAAACACCTTATTTACGGATGAATGGTATAGCAATAAAAATATGAAAGAGCGTGGTGTGGTACAGATTCCCCTCTGTTTCCTTGCAAAATCCTTAGAAAATATGTCTCTGTGTCATGCGGCGTATTTTTGTAAAGGGTGGGAACAAGCGCGGGGTTGCCGGTTAGAGCACGAGGCGGCTGTAGCTTACGGCCTGACTGTTATTTATGAGGAGTGAGATTATGAGAGATATTACATTATGCCATCCGCGTCTCCAGACGCTGACCGCGCAGCTCGTTGACAAGTGCACCGACGCAGGCCTGCCGATCAAAATCGGGGAGTCGTTTCGAAGCGCAGCGGAGCAGGATGCCTTGTATGCACAGGGCAGAACGAAGCCAGGTAGTATTGTCACCAACGCCAAGGGCAGCAGCTATAGCAGCCAGCACCAGTGGGGCATCGCAGCGGATTTCTACCGGGCGGACGGAAAAGGCGCATACAATGAGTCAGGAGATTATTTCAAACGTGTGGGAGCGATCGCCAAGCAGCTGGGGCTTGCATGGGGAGGCGATTGGAAAAGCATCATAGACAAGCCGCACGTTTACTTGCCGGATTGGGGCGGCGGTACCGGGATTTTGAAGCAGAAATACGGGACATTTGAGAATTTCAAGAAAACCTGGGTGACGGAGAATAGCATAGCGACAGAACGGCCCAAAACGGCGATCGCGGATCTTAAAGAGGTAAAGAGCGGATCGCGCGGGTTACGCGTCCTGGCGTCGCCGACGCTTATTATCCGAACAGCCCCAAAAGGCACGGACACAGGCAAGCGCTACGCCAAGGATCAGCGTGTGCAGCCACTCAACAAGTGCTTTGCCGACGGCGATCCGTGGCTTCAGACCGCGGACGGATGGATATCCGGAAAGTATCTTGACGGCTGGCTTTTACAGGACGGGCGCTGGTGGTATCTGCTGAGTGGATACACGTACCGGCATGATACAGTCTGCCAGATTGACGGACAGTCATATGCGTTTGATTCTGACGGCTGGATGATTACAGCCGACCGTATAGCTGCCGACGGTCATATCCAATAATTCGGCAAATAGCAAGGGCAGTATTTTATATCACACAACCGTGTAGTCCGCATCATCACTCGTAAATGCCGCCGCCGTCAGCCCGAAATTGATACTCTGGTCGATCGTCAGGTCCGTTTTCGGGTTGATGCCATTTTTCTTTAAAATGTACTCAAAGACCATTTCCGGCATTCCACCTGCGCGCCCACCAAGTACCTTTTTCCCTTTCAAATCCTGCCAGGAAAAGTCTGGTTCAGCGCTTCGGCCGACGAGAAAATTTCCGGCGCGCTGGGTCAGCTGGGCAAAATTGACGGCGTAATCGGCGGAACCTTCCTGATAGACGTAGATACTGGCCTCGGAACCCATAAAGCCTATGTCGGCGTCCCCGGAGATGAGCGCGGTCATAACCTTGTCGGCACCGGCCCCGTTGACCAGCGTCAGATCGATGCCCTCATCCTTAAAATAGCCCAGCTCGATCGCGGCGTACTGCGGCGCGTAAAAGATCGAGTGGGCTACCTCGTTGAGTGTGACCGGTTCGAGCGCCCCGTCCGTCTTCTTCGCCTGTCCGCACCCGGTCAGGGTCGTGAGCAGAGTGAGCACAGCCAGGGCGGCTGCAAATTTATTTCGTTTCATGGTTGCCTCCTGCGGTTCGTTCATAGTATTAAGATATGGGGAATGCAGAAAGGTGTGAGTTTAAAAGAAAAATTTAGCGGTACAACAGTATCTTTTTAAAGGCTGAATTGTTGGAATAAGAGGAAAAAGCTGGTAGAATGAAAGAAGATTATATGTTATAATGCTAAAGTTACCGCCTCCGAAACTGGTGACAGGAAGGAGGTGTCATCGTGGAATATTTGATATCTTTTATTATCGCCGTTGCGGCTGGTGTAGCTTGCCACTACATCATCAAATGGTTGGACGACGATAAGTAAACGGTAACCAGCCTGCAGATGCCTGACTGTTTAAAACAGGAAGAAAGCCCCTGAGTCTCGACCACTCAGGGGCTTTCGTTTTGTATCATCGTGGATACTGATATCTTTTTGCCTATCGGCATTATAGCATATGCAAAAATTCTTTGCAAGATACCCTGGAAAACAAAATCTAAAATATTTTTCATACAAAAATGCTCATTATAGGGTGGTAGCTTTAGTGATTTGTTGTGGCAGGTGTGAGTGGTCTGCCGCTTTTTGTTTCTGTCTCCAGAGAAGTCCAATTCCAAGGCCGATAAGCGACGGCAGAATCCATCCAAGGTTCAAATCGAACAGTGGCAGCATCTGTCTGGCCAATGCGATGACGGGTTCCAGATGCAGGGCGGACTGCATTTCATCCGGCAGGGCTGCTAAAAAGTCAAAGACGGAAGCCGCCCAGGTGCAGATGGTAACACAGACATACACTTTTCTGTCATGCTGAAAGGCATCTCCTGCCAGCGCAAGGACAATCAATGTGATAGCCGGCGGGTAAATCAGCATCAAAACCGGAACGGAGTAAGTGATGATAGCGGACAGCCCCACATTTGACACAACGAGTGAAAAAAGGGTAAAAACGGCCGCCCAGGCACGGTAGGAGAGGGCGTGCGGGAACAATTTGACAAAAGTTTCCGCGCAGCTCGTCACGAGTCCGATGGAAGTTTTGAGGCAGGCAAAGGTGATCGTGATGGCGAGAATCCAGGATCCCATCCGTCCGAGATAGTAGTCTGCGATCTGGGAGAGGGCGATGCCGCCATTTTCTGAAACTTCAAACTGTCCCAGCGACTGTACCCCGATCAGGATGGTGAACAGGTAGATAAATGCCATCAAGAGCCCTGCCAGCACACCGGAGTGCAGAACATCTTTTGCAATGGCAGAATCTTCCTGTACGCCCATCTGGCGGATGACGGAAACGACTACGATACCGAATGCAAGCCCGGCGATGGCGTCCATGGTCTCATATCCCTGTGAGAGGGCATGGAAGAAAGCACCGTCCTGGTAGGATGTGTCGGGAACGGCTGCTGAAACCGGGATGCTTGGATGAAGCAGGGCGGTCACAATCAGAACCCCCAGAAACAGGAGGAACAGCGGATTAATGATTTTGCCGATCCAGAGCGTGATGCTGCCTGGACGAATGGAAAATACGAACACAAGCGCAAAGAAGAGCAGAGAAAATA
>JBNMLY010000042.1:0-17126 GCA_050875065.1 Otoolea sp.
GCAATGGCTGGAGGAAGAGCAGATCGAGATCGACAAGTGCGAGGAAGAGCCGTTCGAGGATCGCGGGCCGGGTGCAAACCTGCGTTATCCGGTCAGCGGCGGACTTCTCACGGCGGTAACGGCGACGCAGAAAAAACCGGACAAGTACCGCAAGTTCTACGTCAGCGGCGTGAAGGACTGCCTGGATGTCTGCGAGGCGATGAAGACCGGCGAGGTGGTCGGCTGTTTCATCGAGATGAATGTCTGTCACGGCGGCTGTGTCAATGGTCCGTCCACGGCAACCTCGGTGTCGAGTTTTAAAGTAAAATTGGATCTGGAAGCGATGCTTCCGAAGGAACCGGCGGATCTGTCCCTGATGAATGAGGCGGCGCGCCAGGTGGAGATTCACCGGACATTTGCGGACCGCTCGCAGAAGGAGCGGATTCCGACCGAGGAAGAGATACGCGAGATTTTGAAAAAGACAGGAAAGACAACGCCGGAGCAGGAATTAAACTGCGGTGCGTGCGGATATCCGACCTGCCGGGAGAAGGCGATCGCCGTTTTCCAGAAAAAGGCGGAGGTCGATATGTGCATTCCGTCCCTGCATGACCGGGCACAGTCCCTGTCCCATCGGGGGATGGATCCCTCCCCGAACCTGATCATGATCATCGACGATGATATGCGGATCCGGGAGTGCTCGGTGGCGGCGGAGAAGTATTTCGGCGTCAAGCCGGAGGCGATCAAAGGAAAACCGCTGGAAGATTTTATCAACGCCGAGGATGTCCGAGAAGTATTTCGGACGCACACAAGCGTCCACAGCCGGAAGGTCATTTATCCGGAGCGGAATCTTGTGACGCTTCAAAATATTGCGTATATCGACGACGGCAACTTTGTCATTGCCACGATCATTGATGTGACGCGCGAGGAAAAACAGGCCAAGCAGGAATATGCCAAGAAAAAGGCGACGATCGATCTGGCGCAGAATGTCATCTACAAGCAGATGATGGTTGCCCAGAATATCGCCGGACTCTTAGGAGAGACGACCGCTGAGACGAAGACAACCCTGATGAAACTCTGTTCCCTGATTGACGATGAGAGCGAAAGTGAGGTCCGATAAATGGGAGTAACCGTAGATGTCACGTTTAAAAGTCTGAATAAGTATTCAGAGATCCTGTGCGGCGATACGGTAGAGTGCCTGAAAACGGAGGATTCGGATGTTATCATCCTGGCGGACGGCATGGGAAGCGGCGTCAAGGCGAATATTCTTTCGACCCTGACGGCCAAGATTCTGGGTACGATGTTTTTAAATGGAGCCACGCTGGAGGAGTGTGTGGAGACGATCGTGCAGACACTGCCGATCTGCCAGACGAGACAGGTGGCGTATGCGACCTTCTCGATTCTCCAGATTTTCAACAACGGCGAGGTGTATTTAGTTGAGTATGACAATCCACGCTGTATTTTCCTGCGCTGCGGCCATGTGGTCGAACTGCAGAAATATAAGCGTCTCGTCAAGGACAAGGAGATCAGCGAGTGCCGGTTTCAGGTTCAGAAGGGCGATGCGCTGGTGCTGGTCAGCGACGGCGTGACGCACGCGGGAGTCGGAAAGAGCGGCAAGTATAAGTTTGGCTGGCCGTGGGAGTCGGTCGCGGAGTTTGTTTCAGAACAGTGCCTGACATCCCTTTCATCGGCGCGTATGGCGGCGGCGCTCTGCGCGGAATGCAGTCAGATTTACGAGGGAAAACCGGGCGATGACACAACCGTCGTGGTAGCCCGGATCATTGACCGGAAACCGGTCAACCTGATGACGGGACCGCCGCTCGACCGCAACGACGATGAGACGATTACCGCCGATTTCATGAGGGATGAGTCGGCAAAGCATATCGTATCGGGCGGAACCAGCGCGACGATTTTGTCGCGGGAGCTGGGACGGCCGCTGCGGGTATCGATGGATTACAGCGATCCGGACATTCCGCCGATTGCCTTTATGGAAGGCATCGATCTGGTGACAGAGGGCGTCCTGACGCTGCGGAAAGCGATCGAGCTTTTGAAACGGTATTCGGTCGAGTGTGATTTGAGTTCGGAATTTTTCAGCGAGCTGGACAAGAAAAACGGTGCGTCCATGATCGCAAAGATTTTGATAGAAGACTGCACGGAATTACATATGTTTGTGGGAACGGCGGCGAACAGCGCCTACCAGAACCCGGGACTGGCGTTTGATCTGGGAATCCGCCAGAATCTGGTCAAACAGTTACAGGAAGCAGTCGAAGGTATGGGAAAGAAAGTTACGGTAACGTATTATTAATTAAGGAGGAAAAAACATGGTAACGAATGACGCGACAATTCTTCGCATCAAACATGAGATACTTTATGAGGTAGCAAAGCTTGCCTGGAACGATCAGTTAGAGGACGGAAGAGACGATATTCCGTATAAAATCAGCCCTGGTCCGCAGGCACAGTACCGCTGCTGTGTATACAAGGAGAGAGAGATTGTCCGCCAGAGAATCCGTCTGGCAGAAGGTAAATGTCCGTCTGACCGCAACACAAACAACGTTGTACAGGTTATCAACGCAGCCTGCGAGGAGTGTCCGATCGCGTCCTACACGGTAACGGATAACTGCCGTAAATGTATGGGTAAAGCCTGCCAGAACTCCTGTCCGTTTGGAGCGATCAGCATGGGAAATACCAAGGCGCACATCGATCCGGATAAATGCCGTGAGTGTGGTAAGTGCTCCCAGGCGTGTCCGTACAATGCGATCGCGCATCTGGAACGCCCGTGTAAGAAGGTCTGCCCGGTGGATGCGATTACTTACGATGAGTACGGCGTATGTGTGATCGACGAGAAGAAATGTATCCAGTGCGGCGCCTGCATCCATAGCTGTCCGTTCGGTGCGATCGGTTCCAAGACCTTCATGGTTGATGTGATCCGCCTGATCAATGCGGGCAAGAAGGTCGTAGCGATGTTGGCACCGGCGACGGAAGGCCAGTTTGGACCGGATATTACCTTTGCAAGCTGGAAAACCGCTTTAAAGAAGATTGGATTTGCGGATATGATCGAGGTTGGCCTGGGCGGCGATATGACCGCGGCAGCCGAGGCAGAAGAGTGGGCGGAGGCCTACAAAGAGGGCAAGAAGATGACGACCTCCTGCTGCCCGGCCTTTGTCAACATGATCAAACAGCATTTCCCGCAGTTGCTTGATAATATGTCCACGACGGTTTCCCCGATGTGTGCAGTCTCCCGTATGCTGAAAGCACAGGATCCGGAGGTTGTCACCGTCTTTATCGGACCGTGTATTGCAAAGAAGAGCGAGACGCTGGATCTGAATATCCAGGGCAACGCAGATTATGCGATGACATACGGCGAGATTCGTGCGATGATGCGTGCGAAAGATGTAAATCTGGAGCCGGAAGAAAACAGCATGCAGGAGGCCAGCGTATTTGGAAAGCGCTTCGGCAACGGCGGCGGCGTAACAGCGGCTGTATTAGAGTGCCTGAAAGAGTCCGGCGAGAATACGGACATCAAGGTAGCGCGCTGCAATGGTGCGGCTGAGTGTAAGAAAGCCCTTCTTCTCATGAAGGTAGGACGCCTGCCGGAAGACTTTATCGAGGGTATGGCGTGTGTCGGCGGATGTGTCGGCGGACCGAGCCAGCATAAAGCGGAGATGGAGGCGAAGAAGTCGAGAGACAAACTCATCGCCGAGGCAGATGCAAGAGAAGTACATGAGAATCTGAAAAACTATGATATGTCGGTGTTCTCGATGCATCGGCATTAATGAAGGATGCCCCCAGATGTATGTGGGAGTCTGGACGATTTGGAAGAAATAAAGTAAATAGGAATCTACCTATGAGGTGTTAGGAAAGTGCCCGCGCTGGGAAGTGAAATTTGGGATGAAAATTTGACTTTCTGGGGCGGGCTTTTGGTTGTGAAGGTATGAAAATGGATGTTTGTTGGAAGAATTTTATAGGAGAAGATGTATCGGTAAATGGAGAGCTAGAAGGATGAGTGGGGGCGTAATTTTTATTTTCTATCATATGTGGTTTAAAATGAAGAAGATTGAGAAAATTCAGGGGTAATTTCTAAATGGGTTCTTGCATTTGAAGAATAGATGTGTTAGACTCAATATATCTTATCGAAGTGAACTGCGATCGCAGGCAGCTTCGTTCTAATTTATCTTTTTATTCTAAATAATTTGTGAGGTGCGTTTCGCACAGAATTCGATGATTGAGAAAATTTGGAAGAATCGAATCGTTGTATCGTTATAAATGAAATGCAATATATTATTTGATATATGCAATGCTTTTTGTGCACGAAAGGAGGCTTTTTGAGTTAGGATGTGTGTTTGGCTTGAATGGTGGGAGTCGAAGGGGCATCGCTGTCGAAATGGTACGATATTGGGGCTATCACTGATATTGGTATTTTCATCCGGCGGAGTGGCGCGAGCGGCTGAAAAAACAGCGGAAAATATAGCGGAGCAGGCGGAAGTGGCCGCCACGGTCGGATACAGAGTCTCATTTGTAGATGCGGACGATGCAAATCATCTTATATTTCATACACAGACAGGCGAGGTGTTAGAAGGAACTTCCCTGCATGTATCTTTCCCGGAGCAGATCATAGGAAGCGACGGGCATATCTGGAAATCAGCGGTAGAATCGCCGCAATTATTTGAACTATATGGAACAGGAACCGAAAAAATTTATATCGAATATGAAAGAGGCAGCCGTGTGCCGGGAATTGGCAGTGAGGAGGATGCGGATGTGCTGGCGCTTCGGAAGCGTCTGGAGCGTTGGAAGCAAAGCGCATGGGAGGCAGAATGCGCCATATTTGGGCGCGGGGATGCGGCCATATCGGGCAGCCGACCCAACATGACGGTTCAAAACCAGTCGGAAAATGATGCAAAAATCCGAAACCTGGTGTCTGCGATCGGGGATGCGGCGTGGCATGAGTTTTATCTGATTGGCAGGAATTTCATACCTTCGGCGAAACAGATCGGGGTGGAGTACGATGCGGTGTACTCCGAGGTGGAAGAGGATTCTTTTTCAGTGGATGGGGAGGAATACATCATTACGCGCATCCGGGTGCGGAGAAACTGGGACAGCCGTACCTGCACGCATCAGTGGATGCGGAAAGAGTGGGAGGAAAATGACTGTCTGAAACATGGACGGGCCGTGTATGTCTGTGGCCGGTGTCAGGCAGAAAAGACAGAGCGGCTTCCGGCGCTGGGGCATCTGGATGAAAACGGGGATCAAATCTGTGATCGCTGCGGAAGCGTGGATTGGAGTGAAACGCCTGAGCAAATGGTCTGGAAAGAGGGGGATGTCCAGCTTCGCGAGGTGGGCGGGCAGATGTTGTCATTTACCTGTATCGACGATGATTACCATGACTGGCAGGATGGACACCGGAAAGCAGCGCTGTTTCTGTGTGACCGCGTGATCCGGGCGGATGCGGATACGGTTCCGGGGGAAAAACAGACCGTTTTCTCGTTTGGTAAAGACAATAATTATAAGACTTCCAAGGTACGTGCATGGTTAAAGAAAAACAGCCAGAACAGCAGATTTTGTCTGGAACCGATCCACACGGGCATTCAGACGGCGTACACGGGAAGTACGGAAGCAGGGGCATTTTCACAGGCATCGGAGCGCGGGCTGGTGCGCCATGATATCGGTTATCAGCTTATGAATGACCGGCTTTTCTGCCTGTCATTGGAAGAGGCACTTGCCTACCGGGAATTTCTCTGGCGGTTTGATTCCGGGGAAGACAACCCGCAGAGCCAGGTCAGCGCCTATTCCCAGGGGTATTATCTGCGGACGCCTTTTTATTTGCAGGATGAAAATGGAAAATTCGTCTATAACCGGCAGATTTATGGCGTCGATCTGGTAAATGGCCGTCTGCGCCCGGTGGGGACGGACAGTGAGACGTATGGAATACGTCCGGCTTTTGCACTGCCGCAGATGTAACGAATCGTTGCTAAGTTTAGAAAACGGGAGTGAAGCAGTTTGGTAGTTTGGTTAGCAGAAAAGACTGGAAATGGGGAAATCAGTCTGCAGTTTTGGGAAAGAGAGGAAGTTATATGGGGAAAAAGAAGATGAACAAAGCGATTCCATTTGCGGTGATGACGACGATGCTTCTGTCGGCGACGCTGCCGGCGTTTGCGGCGAGTGGGTTTGTGTTTGAGGATTGGGATTTTGGGGTTATTTCGGAGAAGGAAAGTGGTGCGCGGGAAGCAGGGCAGACAGGGGAAGAAAGAAGAGGTTTAAAGGTTGCTTCTCCGGCGCAGATGAGAAAAGTGTGGCGGGATGCAACGCAGAAAGGGAGAGAAGAGAAGGTGGATGATGCAGATGATGTCATGAAAATAAAGAAAGAATGGCAGAAACGAGTTGCATCGTCCAGTGAGATTACGAATACATGGGGAGAAGATAGTGAGCCGGAGAAAGAAGGTGAAACAAAGGGAGATGAGAAGAAAACGGATCTGGATGCGAATGAGAATGTGGATGTGGATGTGGATGTGAGTGCAACTCCCTCTGAATTACTCCCTTCCAAAGTCATAGCGGCAACTCCGTCACAATTAATCATGCCGCGCGTCGGCGTCAGCGCCAGCCTCGGCAATCTCTGGGAGAACTGGGATGTGGCGGATTTGAGCTTTTTGGATGGGACTCATGGACTCGGAACGAAAGAGAAACCGTATCAGATACGCACCAAACATCAGTTGATGGGACTCAGTTTTCTGGCGGCCTTTGGGATGCAGCCGGATCACGGCGAGGTCGAGGAAGAGATCGTGGGCGATTACCGGAATGCCTGGTTTGAGTTGACGGCGAATATCGATCTGGGAGGCATGGACTGGAACCCGATCGGCTATTACCGGGATGATTCGGAGTTTTCCGGGGAGGTGACACATCCATTTACAGCCAATCTGGATGGAAAGGGACATAAGATTTCAAACTTCCGTTTTGCAGGCGGAAGTTCGCCGAATATTGGATTTTTTGGAGCACTGGATGGTGCCGAGATCCGAAATCTGACGCTGGAACCGGGAAAACCGGTCAAAGGAATCCGTCAGGTGGGGATTTTGGCGGGAAATGCGAAACATTCTACGATTTTTAATTGTCAGGTCAAAGGGGATGTGGAAGGAACCGGGGCAGTCGGTGGAATGATCGGGCGGATGGAAGCGAGTACGGTGGAAAATGCGGCGGCGCAGGTAACGGTTCGTGTGACTGGGCGCGCGGCCGGGGCAGAGGCGCTTGCGGGAGGCATTGCCGGGGAGGCGGCGGATGGTTCTAGCCTGATTGACTGCCAGGTTCGCACCGGGGACAACAGCACTTCGCGGATTCAGGGAACGGATGCGACGGTCGGCGGAATCGTGGGGCTGCAGAATGGGGCAGATCTTTACAATACCTATGTCAATGGAACGATCGGCGGTTCTGGCAGCCAGAAGGTCGGGGGACTCGTCGGAGAACGAATCAGCGGCGATTTGAAGGTAGGCCGTTTTGAGGGAATGATCGGCCAGTCGGGAACCGGGGCGGCCGGGCATCGGGGAACCTTCATCGGATACCGGGCGCCAGCCAATTATTTTAAATATGGGGATGACGTTGCCTATCTGTTTGCGGATACGGAGGCGAAGATCGCGAACAATGTCTGCGGAAGCAGTATTTCGGACGATAACCAGTATACATACGCGGCGCATATCGGATATTCCCACGCGAAGGACAATTTCTTCACGCTGGTATCCGGCGGCGTCACACGGGATGTAGAAGAGAGATATTTTTATGAGGAATTAGAACAGGGCATCCTCTCGATCGTGGATGATGAGCTCGGCGGGGAGATGGATGCGGAAACCGTGGGATATGATCTCGACCATTTTGCGCCGAATGATGCGGGACGGCCCATTCGAGGATATTTGATTACGATACCGCAGATCGATACCGTTTCCAATGGAATGAATTATTACGATGTGGCGACGCTGGAGGCGAGAGGAAGCGGTGCGTATTACCGGACGCTTGATAAAGAACACCGCGGCGCGGTAGCGCCTGGAAAGACGGTGACCGTTAGCACTTCGGCGAATCAGACGGAGAAAGCGCGTTTCCAGATGGTGGGAGTCCCGACGTACACGCAGGGGCAGAAACGGAACGATACGACGTATGTAAACGGCGGTGAATACAGTTTTACGATGCCGGAGGAAAACACACAGGTGTCGGCGGTTTACAAAAAGGTGGCAGTTTCGGTCGGCCTGACGCCGAATGTGACAAAATTCCAGGTGGTGCAGGAACGGACTGGAAACCGGAAACATCCGACCAAAACCACGCGAGTGATGGATGGAAATGGAAAGCTGATTGCGACCTACATCAATGGAAATTTACAGGCAGGAACGCAGGTGCAGCCGGTAACCGTGCAGGCGATCGTGGATCAGAATAACGATGTGGCGGACGCCTCGGTGCGCTGGAGTATCGACGATTCGGATCTGATCACATTGCTTCCGAATGACGACGAGGAGAATGGTTATACGAAAAAGAGTGCGTCGGTGCAGGTGAATTTAAATAGTTCGTTTATTGTCGATACCGTTCGGAAATTGGAAAAGGAACAGGCGGACCGCGGATATCAGTATGCGATCGGAAGCGATATATATGGAGCGGGACATCAGAACGGAGGCGTGGCGGTGCTGACGGCGGAGACGAAACCGTCGGCCAGCTTTGACGGAAAGCCATGCAAAGGAAACGCGCGGATTGAAGTTACGTTCCAGATCAAGGATCAGACGTATGTGGCAAATGAGGGAGCGGCCTTGAATCAGGAACATCTAAAGTTTGAGGTTGTGCGGACTCTGACCGGCAACCGGAAGAATCCTGACGAGGTGATTCGGGTCACGGCACCGCAGGCGCTGAGTGCATCGTTTTCGCCGGATTATTTTGACCGGAAAGAGATCACGTGGACGGTTGGGGATGCGGCGCTTATTTCGGTGGACGGAGAAGATAAGTCGGCCAGCGTTCAGGCGAAGAAGGAGGCAAAATGGATCCGGGATCTGATCGCGGCGGATCAGGGCAGACACGCGAATGCGCCGTATGAAAAACAGACAGCCTCCGGCAGCCGCACAACACAGGTAACGGTAATCGGAGATGATATGCTTGGAAACCGTCAGACGGCCTCGTGTGAGGTGCAGGTGGATTTTCGGACGGTGGATGAGTCGAAGATTTATGTGGAAGGAGTCAGCCTTTCACCGAAAACGCTACAATATGAGGTTAAGCGCACGCGGACGGGGGCAAGCTATCGCCCGGTGGAGGCCTGGACGGGAACCGGGGCGAAAAAGCTGACGGCGTCTGTAGCTCCGGCGCAGGCATTCAAGCAGAACGTAACGTATCATGCAAGCGATGATTCCCTGTATGTGGCATCGGATGGAACAGTGACGGTCAATACGACCGCTTCGTGGATTCAGGAGATTGACCGCCAGTATCCGAAGACAGGAAGCCATACGGCGTATGTTACGGTAAGGACCGAGGACGGCGGTTTTATGGATCGGGCAGCGGTCACGATTCAGTATGAGGCGATCGATCAGACATACAGCGGAGGTTCCCATTCGGGTGGAAGTTCCCACTCAAGCGGCGGCTCGGGGAGCAGTGGCGGTTCCTCTTCAGGAAAAGGGGCGGCAGCAGGAGCCGGTGCAGCGAATGCAACGGGACCGGCAGCGGGGTTGAGTGATTTGAATGGTTTGGATCACGCAAGTTTGACCGAAGGACAGATGGGAACCGGACAGGGGGAAGATGAGCAGTCGATTCCTTCTTATGTTGTCTCTGGAAATTGGAAGCAGAATGTGGACGGAAGCTGGCAGTTTGAAGCGGGCGGCAGAATCTATCGCTCTGAGTGGGCGGCCATCTATAATCCGTATGCGGATCGGGCGAAAGGACAGAGTGCCTTTGACTGGTTCCGTTTTGATGCCGATGGCAGGATGGTGACCGGATGGTATGCAGATACGGATGGAAATATGTATTATCTATGGCCAGTATCAGATGGAAGGCAGGGGCGGATGCTGACTGGCTGGAACTGGCTGCCGGGAGCAGAAGGAGTGATGCATGGTTACTATTTTCAGGAGGAATCCGATGGGATGAGAGGACGGCTTTATCGAAAGACGCATACGCCGGACGGAAACTTTGTTAACGCAGATGGTGCGTGGGTGCTGGATGGAGTCGTGCAGACGAGAAGTTGAGAAAAAGGAAAACAGATAAAAATAGGAAAATGAAAATTAGAAGAAAAATTTTCAATGAAAAATGGAGTGTATTGTGAACGTGGAAGAGAGAAGCGGAAATGCATAGACAAATAGAAAAATAACATATGTGAGATAAAAAGGAGTAAAAATGAAACAGGATAAGAAAACAACAAATAAATCAGGGTATACAGCCATGTTGGCAGCAGCGATGATCGCCGCCGGAGGTTTCAGCGCTTATGCGGGAAATCAGGGGACGCATGGAGGCGAGTGGAAGGACACGGAGTGCCTGAGATGGGAATGGCAGAATGGGGAGATAAGTTCGTTTGGAAATGGCAGTGTGTTTTCTGAACAGCATCCAGAGATTACGGATCGGGAATACTATCTGAAAGAGCTGGTTCGTTATCCGGGGGAGACGAATCCGGTGTGGAACGCGAAAGGGGAACCAAAGGCAAATTACAGCGAGGCATCGGTGGAGGAATTGCGGAAGTTTGTCAATGGGTTTGACTGGATTCACGCGGATGAAAAAACAAGACTCTTATATGTGCATGACCGGATTGCAAACGGGGAAGGAGGTTTTAATCAGAATCATTATGGTTCGCCGGATGGAACAAAGAATTTTCCGGTGTTAGAGGGTGGCGTCGGTGTTTGTCGGGATTTCGCAGAAGAATTTCAGTTTTTATGCCGGATTGTAGGGCTGGAATGCGTCACGTATACGCCAGAATATCTCCATGATGCGTGTATGGTGCGGATTGGAGGACAGTGGTATGCAACCGATCCGACTTCCAGCCTGCCGTTGTTTTCCAATGCAAAGACATATCCAGTTGATTTTGAGACAGAGTTTTATCGCTACGAGAACCAGGAGCGGGAACAGCGAAGAAAGGATTATGAGGCAGAGCCGGACAGCATAGCCAATGTGCTGGCGCTGACTCTGACCATGCGGGGGGAAGGAAGCATTTCTGACGCAGCCTGGAAGGGGATCCAGGCGCCGCTGGGGCAGATAGAGGAACAGTGGGGACGGAAGGAAATATCCAGACAGGAGTATGAAGCGGGAATTATCTCACTGCTCAAATCGGTTTGGGGAACGGAAAAATAAGGAAAATGAGGGTACTGTCTGTGCCAGGGGATGCGGATAGTAAATTCGAGGAGGAAATCTATGGGGGATTATCGATACAGGGAGAAAGTGAAACGGGGAATGGCGTTTGCGCTGGCGCTTCTATTGGGAGGAATGGCTTTTTTGCCGGGATTTCCAGCTTTTCCAGCTAAAGCGGCATCCGCGAGCGGCCAGCAGACGACGCTGACGACCGCACACGGAGATACGCCATTGGGGCACAAGCTTTATTGTATCGATAAGGGCGGCTATGCGATCTGGGGTATCGCGGAAAAGGGTGATCAATATGAGGCGCACCGTCCTTCCCAGGCCTCCGTTCCGCTAAGCAGTTTGGAACAGAAATATGTATTTTGGGCGATGCTTTCCGTCAAGGCGGCGCTGGGGGACGAGAAGGCGAACACACTGATCCAGACGATCAATGCAGCTGCAAAAGCGCAGGGAAAGCCGGAAATTGTCCAGATGGTATCGGAGGAGGATCTAAAAACCATTCTCTATGTACCGGCGGTCCGAGCCAAATATCCGTGGCTGGAGGCAGCCGCCTCGAATTGTGAGTCATATATGCAGATGGGAGCTCTCTTGTCTTCTGGAGACGGCAGTGTAGGAAGTACGGGGATTGGGGGAGGAAAGATCCCGGAAGTGATTGTTTCAAGTACTTCCCTTGGGGCGGCAAAACAGGTGGATACAGCGACGCTGACCCTGTCGTTTGCGGCGGATGGTTCGGATCGGGATTTTATCCGTTCCGTGCCGCTTGAATTTTCTAATAATGATGGTGTTTCATTCAGTCCGGTGCCGACGGATGGGTGGACTTATACGAAGACCGACACAGAGATTGTATTTCAAAATCCGAATCCTAAGCCGCCAAAAGCATTGATCCGCTTTCAGGTGGAAGGGACGCCGTATGCTTCGGGTGGCGGTGGATATGCTTCGGAAGAGGAGGCGATCGATCAGTCGCTTCAGATCTGGGAGTGTGTGACGTGTTCGGGAACACACGGAGGCGGAACACCGGCCAAAAGCGATCCGTGGATTCACCAGAGGATGGCATGGATGGAGATTGCCACGGTTCCGGTCAATTATTATGCGGCGCTGGCGGGCGATCCGACTCCGATGCCCGAGCAGGGAGGAATCCAGTTTGAAGTATTCCGGCATGAAGAAGATTTTACGTCTACTTATAATCTTCAGATGTATAAATACGATCATGAGACAGGAAAAGCACTGGAAGGGGCGCGGTTTGGCTTTTTTGAGCGCTTTGACGATAAAGATAAGGTGAATACGGAGCGGGACGGTGCGGTGGAACTGTATGAGGGCGGCGAGCCGTATGCCAGCCATTATCAGGATGAGCCGGTTCTCTGGGACGGATTTCGGCAGGTTGGTTCTGTGGTAACGGATGGCAATGGTTATGCCTCCCAGACGGTGGAGCACGGTTATCACTATGACAAGACCTTCTGTGACGGCCATCCGGCACCGACTTTTGTGCCGGTTCCGGAGGAGGAAGAGGACGAGGACGGGGAGGTCACCAATGAGGATGAAATCGAGGCGGCACAGGCTGAAAATATCCGTCTGGCAAGTAGCTGGCTGTTATGCGAACAGGAGTGTGAAGAACAGGCGGGCGGCGAGTTCGAGGGCGTTCATTTCCACTGGAAGATGGATGAAGTCGATGCGAGTGAGATAGAAAGTATTGCGTCCGACGGCGGTTCGGAGGGCGAAACGCCAGATGCAGGACCGACGACGGGAGCCGATGGGGAAACATCGTATGCACAGTCGGGCTGCCAGGAGGACTGCGAACAGACGTATGAGAAATTTATTTCCATGAAGTATAGTTATACGTGGAAAGAATTCAAGGCGCGGGACGGATATATCCTGCATGATGGACACGCGGACGATTTGCCGATTGAGATCATCACGACCGATGCATCCGAACACGGGGCAAATGCGTCCTTTGGCGGCGGATATTCGCGGGATGTGGTGCTGGGAACCAAGAGTGTGAGACGGAGCCGGGGGGAAGAAGCAGTTTCGGAAAATTCAGATGGAACAAACGGAAGGAGAACGGGAGAGGCTGAAAAAATTGGATTGAATGCTTTGAATGCATCTGGTGGGACGATTTGGGACAATATAACCTCTTTCTTTGGCGGTAATGCGGCATTTCCGGAGCCATTAAAGATGCGTATTTTGCCGCAGCGGGTGGTTTTATTTACCGCATTGGATGCGGTGCTTTTAGGGGAAGCGACACCGTCGGAAGTAAAAGGAGGAGGGGTATCGAAAAATGAGGATGAAATAAGCAAAGCGGACAGAAAAGGGGATGAAACAAGTGCAGATGAAAAGAACACAGATGAAAACGGCAGGAAATTGCGCCAGGAAAAACAGAAAGCGACTGCTTCAGAACCGAGCGTTTCTATTTCCGATCATTTAGTAAGTCGTGTTCAGAAGGGATTTGTGTTTATCGATGAGGTAAATGGGGATTCCGAAGAAACAGAGGCAGGAGCGGCAGGGGGAAGAACGGCTCATCCATATGCACTCGATCGCCCATATGCGGCAACCAGGTCAAATGTATCAGCCGCAAATGCAGATTTTTATACAAGCTGGCGCTCTGGTTCTTCGTTGTACCAAAACCCGCAATTATCACAGAAAAAAGAAACGGGGGCGAGTGCAGCGATAGCCTTTTATAAAAAAATGGAAGATACTGGAAATACTCTGGTAGAAGCATTATTTCGCCCAGCCTATGAGGCTGCACTTGTCTCGGCAAGTGTGGGAGCGATGATAGAGCCGGGAGATGCGGGCAATTTCAGTCATTGCAATGGGGCAGACGGCGAAATGGATGCGTGGAGAATCTACGATCACCGGACAGAGGGAGAGTTACATATCAATAAAAAAGATCTGGATCTGAAACGGGGCGAAAATGAGTCGTACAGTGCGCTTGGGGACGCGCAGGGAGATGCGACATTGGAGGGCGCGGTGTATGGTCTATTTGCGGCGGAGGATCTGGTGCATCCGGATGGGAGAACAGGGGTAGTCTACCGGGCGAACCATCTGGTGGCGGTGGCGACAACGGATAAAAATGGGGATGCGTCATTTCTTGCGTGTACAGAGGCACCGGGGCGTACCTATGATTACTCAAAAGGAGCGATTGTGGATACGGCAGATGGGTGGCGAAATCAGGCACCGGGAAACTTGTATATGCAGGATGTGTCGATCGACGATTATACAGCCGATCGTGTCTGGGAGCGGATTTATTATAACAATGCATCCAACAATGGAAACGCCTGGATTGGGCGTCCGCTTCTGATGGGCGAATACTATGTGAAGGAGTTAAGCCGTTCGGAGGGATTTGAGCTTTCGGTTGGAAACCGGCTTCATGCAGTCACGAATCTGGGACAAGATCTGGATGTGGGGGTGCCGGAACCGGGAAAGGGATATGCCCATATTTCCATGCAGATGTACGGCGAGGAACAGGCGGGCGATGGAGGCGCTGATACGAATGAAATCTTCTTTTCGGCAGAGTCAAAGGATACGAACGATGGGGCTTATGATATTGTGGTATCCGGGCTGCCGGATGGCGTGAGCTTTTTCCGGCAAGACGAAGGTACAGGGACGGTTTCGGTAGAAGCCGGAACGGGAGTGTATGAAAAGGTCTACACCGGGGAGCTGGCGGTGGCAGAGCACGATTATCAATATCCGCGTTACCATGCGGATGGCACGCCGATGATAAAAAAGATTCCGATTGATTATACGGCTGGCTGGATGCGTCAGGTAAAGGTGCAGGAACTTGTGCCGGAGACGGTGGAAAACGTTCTTTTACAGGCGGAGACAGGGATGACAGAGGAAGAAAATGCGGACAAACTGGCAAAAAGCTTTGGAATCGATGATTTTTACTATCTGAAAGGAAAAGCGGAACGGGTGCTCCGCAGGCACGGGAAAGCGACTCCGAGAACATCGGGGGCAGCTGGAAATGCATATTCCAGCATCTATACTGGCGTCTTTGACCGAGGCGTACGGGAAGGAGAACGGGATGTGTACGGCGTCAGCGGTGTAACGCCGGGAGAAAAAGCAGAAAAAACGGTATATGGTTCTCCGATCCAGATGATTGCGGTGCCAAAAACCAAAGATGGAACTTCCATCACAGTGGGAGACGCGATCACCTCGGTGTTAGATTTTTACCACACTCATCCGTATCTCAGTTATGGCGGACTGGATGCGGTACGCGAGTCTTCGGATGGGTTCGAATTTACGGTATATGCAGGAATTTCAGGAATACCGGAAAATTTTATGGTGCTGGGAAGTGATCCGGAGAAGGACAGCCTGATCTTCCACCGGGTCGAGTGGCTGCCGGAAGATGCAGCGAAGTGTCCGCGCTATCTGTATGTGCCATATTCCAATAACCGCGATCGGGACGCGTTTGGAACGTACACTGATTACAGGGAGACAACGGCTGGAAACCAGGTGATGGCGTCGGCACTTTTGCAGACGGATGCGGTAATTGCGGGGGATGGCACGATCGTTCCGAAGGAAAATGAGGTGAATGTATATTATAAAACCGGGGAAATTCCGCACGATGAGACCGGACAGCCGATTAGAGCCTTTGTCTACCGGGAGGTGATGGAAACACAGCAGCGGGAAGTGACACAGACAAAATGGGTCCGCCAGGCGGCAGTCCGGAATGCGGATGGGACGTATGTACTGCGGGTCAATGCAAATTTTACAGACAGTTTTGGGAAGAAAAAAACAAACGCAGGCGTGCTGGAAGAACTGGGCTTTAAGGCAGTTTTGAAAGAAAAAAAGGTTGCACTGAATGAGGAAGAAGCCGCGAAGCTGGGAAATGGTTTTTCGGCCGGTCACAAAATGAACAGTTCCAGTTATTATACACGGGTGAAAAATGCGCGGGCGAAGGCATATCTGGATTACGGGCGTTCCGGTTTGACCGGGGATGATTCGTATGTGGTTCCGGTGACACTCGTGTACCCAGGACAGGAGACAACCTATCAGGATGCTGGAACGAGAGAAAATCCAGTGGGCGTGCTGGAACGCGTGATCCGCCAGAAGATAAAAATTGTCAAGGATATAGAGACGACACCGGATGGAACGTATGCACATAATACGTATGCGGAAAGCGGGCATAGGGATCCGTTCACGGAAAAAGAGGGAGGAAAAGAGAATGCGGCTTCGGCAATTCCTAATTTCCGATTTAAGCTTTATCTGAAATCGAATCTGGAACGCCTGTACCGGAATACAGATGGGGAGATTGTGTGGCTTGACCGGGATGGAACGGCTATTTCTCTGGCAGAGACAAAACAGGCGTTTCCGGCACTGGAAGAATCATTTGCCCCGGTTCAGAAGATTTTCACGCGCGTACTTCACAAAACAGATTCCCAGACTGCAGGTTCGGTCAATAACAATGTCTGCGACAGCGCGGTGACTGCGAATGACAGTCTGTACGCCTATGGAAAAGACGGACTGATTGCGGAGACAGAAGCGAAACAGAAAGGATATACGAGACTTCTTGAAACCGTCACGCGGACCAAGGAAGATGGAGCGGGCGCAGTAAGGGAAGTCTCTGGATATCAGTATGAGAAATTTTTCGATGCGATGGCAGTTGCAAACCGGGATAAATGGCAGCGGGGCGATGCGGCGAATACATCCTTTAAGCCGTTTGCGTGGATCCGTGCGGGTATATTTGGAAGCGGCGGAAGCGAAAGGAAAGATCCCGTGCAGCATAACAACGGGGAAGTGGAAAATAAGAGCCGCACTTCGGAGGCAGCCGTGGAAAATGCGAAACGGTCCGATGCCGTCCGGCAGTTTGCGATTGCCTGGTATCTGAAGGATGAGGTAAAGAAGAAAACAGAGCCAGCCGGGGCACAGATTCAGCC
>JBNMLY010000043.1:0-16767 GCA_050875065.1 Otoolea sp.
CTCCTACTATCTCCCGGATTTTTTCATCGATCGGACGAATCCGCCCGGACATCTCCGTTCCGTCCGGCAAAACCAGCACTGCCTTTGCCGGAACGCTGGCAGCCGTATATTCCCCCTCTTTGTTCTTCCTTTTGCTCAGGCGGGTATACGCCGGACTGCGCCGGATTCGGTATATTTCCCCCTTATCCTCAAACTGGAGTTCCACCCAGGTTTCTACGCCCTCCGGTGCATACTGGCTGCGCAGCATACTTCCCTCCCGGCTGGCGCCGCTGGGCGAGCCAAAGAGGGCAAAGGAAAGCGCATCAAAAATCGTTGTTTTTCCGGCTCCCGTATCGCCCGTAATCAGGAAAAGCCCCCCGTCGGCACGCTCAAAATCAATTTCCGTTACGCCTCCATACGAGCCAAAGGCAGACATTGTTAGCACTTGTGGTTTCATGATTCACGCTCCTCCTCTTCCGTTTCCTCTACCATGCGCGTCAAAATTGCTTCCTGTTCCTGCGTCAATGGAGCGTGGCGTACCGCCTCATAAAATACCCGAAACGCCTGAAATAACGTCAACGTCTCACTAGCTTCCGGTTCCTCCTCCAGACGCCTTCTCGTCCTTGCATTATCAATTCGAATCTCCAAAATATGGGAAAACAGCGCCTCCAGGCGTTCCCGAAAATCATACGCCTCCTTTTCGTCCGTCAGCGTCACACTCACGTAATCCGCTACGCGCCCCCTTCCCTCGTTTTCTTTTCCCGTCTCCAACGACTGAAATTTTAATTCTTCCAAGGTTCCCCGAAGGCGTCTTACCTCCGGATGGCAGACGAGCGGCAGACGCCGGATCTGAAGCCCGCTTCCTTTTTCCCCCATCTCCACCACAGTAATCCCCTTTTGATGGTGCTCTTCACTGACGGAATACTTATACGGCGTACCACAGTAACGAAACCGTTCTTCCCCTACTTTCTGCGCCCCGTGAATATGCCCTAGTGCCGCATAATCAAACGGTTTAAGTACCGCGGCATCAATCGCATCCAATCCACCAGACGTCAAAACCGCCGTCTCCGAGTCGCAGGTTTCCGGTTTCTGACCATTCCAGACAAAAAATTGGTGTGCCAAAATAACATTCCGCTCCTCTTCCCGGATCGTCTCCCGGCTCAGAAGCGCCCGAAATGCCTCTGTATAGCGCTTTCCCGCACCCAGTTCATCGAAACCGTCTGCGTCCCCTCTGGTTCTTTCCTCCGCTTTATTTTCCTCTGTACACCCGCTCTCCGACGTCTGTTCCGCTTCTTCAGGCAATCTGTCCGAAAGCGCTCTGCTCATATCTTCCTTTCCACTCGGATCCAGACACAGGTCTCTCACCTGTCCCGGCCGAAAAAACGGAACCAGATAAAAATGTACTTTCCCCCACTCATCCGAACGTGTTACCTGCATCAAATACGTTTCCGGTTCTGTCGGCACCCTGGTCGCTATATGAATCCTATGGCGCTCCAGAAACGACGCTCCATACGCCAGCCGCTCCGGAGAATCATGGTTGCCCGATATTATCAAAATGTCCGCTTCCGGGCACCGATCCGAGAGCTCTGTTAAAAACCAGTCAAACATCGTATACGCCTCCCCCGATGGAAGCGATTTATCATAGATATCTCCACAGATCATTACCACATCCGGTTTCTCCGCTTCCGCATATCCTAACACCTGCCCCAACGCATCCCTCTGGCTCTCCCCGAGACTATATCCGTTCAATCGTTTTCCAATATGCAAATCAGATAAATGAAATAGTTTCACGCACACGCGCCTCCTCTCCGTCTCTTCTGTCGATTTAGTAAATAGAAAGAGCGCCGACATATCCGTCCGTTCAGACCTCCATCCATGTCAGCGCCCCTCATATATTCCTTTCCCAAATCATTGATAAACTTCTGCCATTCCACAGAAGCCTTTCAATAAATCCTTATTTATCCAGTTGGATCAATGCCATAAATACCAGATCTTCCTCTCCCGTATTAGCGATCCCATGTCCACATCCATCTGGCGTAAATGTCTTATCCCCGACAGTCACCGAACGTTTCGTTCCGTTATCATCGTACTCACCCTGTCCCCGGATGATATAATACGTTTCACTCTCCCCATGATGTTCATGGTAACCTAGGGAACATCCCGGTCCAATCGTTACCTCCGCAAACATCTTACATTTGTCGTTTAACTCATTCTCATCCAGAATGTGTTTTACTACTACTTTTCCCTTTCCGCCATTTGCATTTTCCTTAATGATTGTCTTCATGCTGTTTCCTCCTCATCCCACAGCAGAGCAGCACCGCATCCCGCGGAGCGCCCGCCCGCTCGTTTCTTCTATCTGATATTATACGCGATTCTTCCGGCCGCCGCAAGAGGCTGGCGTATGCATTTCTTTCGGTTCAAAAAATACCTGCCTGTGAACCTTCACTATTTTCCAACTGGAATCCGCATATCCAGTTCACTGTACGGAATCGTAACCTCCGGGAAACCTTCTGCATAGGAAGCAATCTCATATGGATCATAGTAGAACACAACCCCTGTCTCATTCAGATAAAACCGCGATTCATAGCTGAGTCCATCCGCTACCGTGTGTTCCAGATCCTCCGGCGATTCAAATGCAAAATTCGTTTTTTCTGCCAGCTTTCTAAAAGCAGTCCCTACTTTCGCCTGCAGTTCCTCCACCGGATTTTCTACCACATCTCCCAAGGACAATCGCGCCCCCGTCTCCCGATCAAGCACAAAATAATTCCGAAACGGCATCCCATGTGCGCCGCCCGTATATTCATATCCATCTACCCGCACGCAGACATAATGATCATCCAAATAAGAAACTGCATCATCCCCATCAATTGTAAGCGTGACAGAACACATAAGCGGCGGCATCTCTTCGTTCGGCGACAGGGTTTCTTCCTCATTGCTGCCTGAGGATCCATTTTCCTCTGTCATCTCCGTATCCATCCCCGCAGCATCCGTCCGCGCCATCTCCAGAACCGACGTCTGTAAATCCAACATCGCCTGGTTCATCGCTTCTACTGCATCGCCATCCCCTACAAATACAAGGCGTTCCGCATACACCGTTCCTAAATCTCTCGTTCCGTCCGCGCTTTTGAGTGTCTCTGACTGCGCTTCCACATGTCCTAACTTCCGAATTGGAGACTGAAACAACGCCGGCGACAAAAGCGACACCCCCTCATCTGCTCCGCTGGGTCCCTGTACCTCTGATTCCGCAGCATCCATGTTTTTTTGCCCTAAATACACACCATAATCCTCAAACTGCTGACAATACGCCGTATTCCCCCGGACATAAAAATTTCCATAACCATAAAAGTCACCTGTCATTCCCGGCTCTTCTTTCAACCAGAAAATTGGTGTCTGCGCATCTCCCACATTCGCCTGTGCATCTGCTGAAGCCTCTGCCTGAATCCTGCAAAATACCATCTCCCCGGTACTTGTCTGGGAAGCGCGATTCTTCATCAGATACAGATATCCATCCTGATACTGGAGCAGGCTAATATTTTCCTCCGTCTCCAGTATCAGTGTGCGCTGTTCCGAATTTGAGATCTCATAGCGATAACACTGTGTATTGCCATTTCCATCCCGAAGCAGGGCAAAAAATGCATCTTTTGTAAATAAAACAGAAGATGTATTCGTGATATCCGGGATCTCCCTAGGGTGCGTTCCATCCACATCTGCAATCACCAGACAAGTATCATTTTGAACCGGCATATACCCAAACTGTTCGGTAAAATATGGTAAAATCCCATTAAACAACTCCTGGCACCCGGTTGGCATCTGCCCATAGATCGTCTCAGACGGGGAAAGTTCCCCTGCCGTCTTACCGTTTTCATCCAATGTATAAACTACATTCATATTGTAGCCTTTGACGTACAGACGATGATTTGACGCATACAGAGGCGACGGCTGGCTTGACAAATCTGCCAGATGTTCTTCCTCCCCACTTTCCAAATCCAGTCGGTACAATCCATACAGAGGCGTTCCCTGTGCGCCATCGTTCTCCCCCTGCGCCCGGTCAAAATACAGTCCGCCCCCATAAACCCAGAACGTACTGTTTTCGTCTCCATTTTCAAAGGCAACCAGTGTTTTCAACTCCTCGCTTTCCGGATCCAATGAATGGATCTCCGTGCGATATTTAAAATATAAAATCCCCTTTTCTTCCAGCATCCGATCCGCAAAGCCACGTGCTGTGCTGATGTCTCCCTGCTGCTCCTCTGACGTCTGCGCATTGCCCTCTGCCGATACCTGCACCTTGCAGGCCGAAAGCGATGCCGACGCCGCCAGCACCAGCATTGAAAGAACCAGCGTCGCCCTGTACCTCTTCTTTTTCATGCCTTCCCACCATTTCAAACCCATCTGCGTACTCCTTTTTCTGGCTTTTATATTCAGGTTTCTTCCGAACCACCTTTTTTTATTGTCCAGAGGCCGTCCCTGTTTTCATTTTCCTGTTTTCAGGATATTTTTATCTGAACACAGGCGGGCTTTTTCATCCGTCTGTCCGGATCTAAAAAATCTCCCGCCTGCCATACAGTGTACCCCAGTTTCTGTCTAATGTCAAAAGGTGTACCAATATATTAAGTTATATTAATGAAACTGTAAGAGTTCCACTTTCTTCTGCTTACCCGCTACCGACGCCATGTTTGAATGATCTCGATCGCCTCCGGGTTTACCGTTCCCGGTTCAGCCGCCGGACGTGCCAGATAAAATCCCTGCAAATAATCTACCCCCAGCTCCAGGACTTTTTCCAGTTCTTCCCTGCGCTCTACCCCTTCTGCAATGATATACATGCCGCGCGGATGCGCATACGCTATGACGACCGCCACGATCTCCTGCTTATCCACATCCCGGTCAATATCCTGGATCATACAGCGATCAATCTTGATGTAACGCGGCGCCACATCAAGAAGCGCCTTATCATTGCTGTACCCGGTACCATAATCATCCAGTGCAAAAACGGCATATTTTCCCAATGTCTCCTGTTTGATTCGGAGTGCCTCCATATTCATGGACTCTTCTTCGGTAATCTCGATGACCAGACGATCCAAAAGCTCTGAAAAACGGTTGAAGAATGCCTGCTCCTCTTCCGTATTCAGATGCTCGCTGGCGATCGAGTTGATAAACAACTTTTCATTCCCGCGAAGAAGTCCTCTCCGCTGCAAAGCAAGAAATGCCTCCGTTGCCCGGAACATGGTAATTTTTTCAATCGCGTGCAGGCAGCCTTCCTCCCGCGCCATCTTCATGACAGCCTCCGGATTCGAAAGCGTCGGCATTGAGACACGCATCAGCGCTTCATATGCCTCTGCCTCTCCCGTCCGTGCCGACACAATCGGCTGAAAATAATAATGAACCAATTCTTCCTCAATCAATTTATAGAACTCTCGCCGGCTTTGAATGACCCGTTCCTCGCGGTCATAGGCATCCCGTTCAAACTCACAGATCGTTCCCTTTTCATTTTTCTTGGCCTGGTACATGGCAAAATCTGCGTATTTCTTGAGCTGCTCAAACTCCATGCTGTCCTCCGGATACCAAGAAATTCCTCCTGATGCCTGGAGCATCCACCGACGCCCATTCGGCAGAGTCATCTTCTTCTCCTGAATCCGTCTCTGCATCCTGCTTACCTGGCTGCGAATCTCATCCTGACTGTCATATCCGTGAAAGAACACCACAAACTCATCCCCTGACAGACGGCCGCAGACAGTTTGAAGGTTACTGAATTCTTCCAGGCATCTGGCCGCGTGACAAATGTACTGATCCCCCCAATCATGACCATATGTGTCATTTAATTTCTTCAAATTATCCAGGTCCAGCATTAAAAGTGCCGCATGCTTCATGGTTTCTGGCAAGCAGAACTGCTTTTCACATTCCCTCTTGAGTGCCTGGCGCCTGTAAATACCCGTCAGAGAATCATAATCCCGCTCATGCTCGATCCGCATCCGCTCTAACGTAACCACCGTAACGTCCTCCAGAAGCCCTATCTGTGCATGTTTCTCTTCCGCAACCTCCATCCGGATATAACGGATTTGACCGTCCGGACGTTGAATGCGAAAAATCAGACTGCCATTTTCCCGCATTCGATACGGATGTTTTTCCCGGAAACGCCTCATAACCGCCTCAAACCGCGCAACGTCCAGTCCCTCCAAGTCCACATCTGGAATTCCCAAAAGTTCAAAAAAGTTGTCCGTCACATATACGCTCTCTACATCCGTACGTACCTCATATCCACCCATCTCCACACTTGCCATATCCATAATCCGCAAAAACTTGGTGGATGATTCCAGAACATCACGGCTCAGCCGGGTAAAGGCAGCAGAAAACTGATCCAGTTCCCTGATTCCCGTCCGGGACAGCTCTGGAATCGTACTTCGGTTTTTCTGCGCTTCCGCCACTTCCTCTGAAAGGAGCGAGATCGGACGCGCCAGATGAGCGCTTATGAATACACTGCAGGCAGCCCCTACCAACAGCATCAAGAGAACCATCAGCAAAATCATCCGCAGTATTTTCCCTGCAAACAAAAATAAGTTTCGGTTTTCCACTGTACCGATCAGCAGCCATTGTTCTCCTGAAAAAGGAGCATTCCGCGCATACAGCTGCAGCGGTGTTACCGCCGCATAATAGGAAGCGCCATCCACCTCCATCCAGTATTCTCCCTGCGGCGAACGTTTTAGTACCGCCTCTGTTCCAAGTGCATCCATCTTCGGATCTGCACTGGAGGAAACAGCAACCCGAACTGGGATCTCCTCGTCCTCCAGCATAGCTGTCGTCGACGCCAGCAGGTAGGTTCCTGTCCCCTCGTTTTGCAATTCCGCAAATGGGAGAAATGTTTTCAGATAACTGGTCAGAATATCAATTCCCAGCACACCATAAACCGTCCCATCCGGCAGAATCAGAGGCATGGAATATGCAATCGCTTCGTGGGACTCATCATCGTTATCCAAAACATACCCTTCCGTCGTCCAACGGCCGTAGTCCTCCGCCTTCAGGCGTTCCTTGCTCTTTAATGCTGCCTGAAAAACCTGGTAAATCACGTTGCTCCCCAGTCGCTCCTTATCATAAACCAAATACGGCCGCCAGTATGCATCGGTCGAGATATTCATCGCCTTTACCAGGCCAACCGGCGATCGTTCCAGAAGAAGATCCGAGTTCCGCTCGGAATACGTCGCCTCCGGATCCAGATCCCGGATGTAAACACCATACATCCGCCTGCCGTCTTCCCAGGCATCCATATCTTCCTGGTTAAATACAGTAAACACGCCATTTACCTTTTTCCGGCGCAGCAGTGCAACCAGATCCGAACTTACCTCTTTTAACAGCGGAACACTTCCCTCTTCACTTCCTCCCAATTCTGACAGACTGACCGTTCCATCTTCCAACTGTTTCTGCAGCACCCGATTTATTGTATCAGATACCGACATCAGATTCTCGTCATCCAGCATCATCGATTCCAGGAAATTTTTCCGGTTTTCTACCTGTTTTTTCAAAATATCCATTGAATTTTTATTCAGCTGCGGTACTGCACGGCTCAGGTACATCCCAGACAGCAGGATCACAACCTCCAGCAGCAGAACCGCCAGAAGCGATTTTAATATCGTTTGATAAATTGATTTGCTGCGATTCTTCACAAGGTACTCCCTTCAAAACTCATCCCCCCGCCATAGGGAAGGTAGATGCACCACCCTGCCCAAATTCCCTTTTCAAACGGAGAATCCGGCAAGCCAGGTTCTTTGTTCTGCCTGTCTCTTTACTCTAATTGTTCCAGCTTTGAACGCGTTGTCTCATACCAGGCATCAAAATACGCATCCGAAAGGTAGTCCGAAGACGCTTCCTCAAAGCTTTCCCCCTGCGCCATGCGTTCTTCTATTTCCGCCCGATCTGCCTTTGCCGCATCGCTCATCGTATATTCAATCACATCGCGTGCATTCCTACCGCCTGAAAATGCACGTCCCACATACATTTTGCTTTGGCGAATCTCCGAAGATGCAACTTCCAGTACACTCTTTCCTTCCTCGGATATCTGAATTCCGCTCTCAGTGAGCGCCTGCGGAGTATTCGCTTCTTTCGTGACCGGCAAATAACCGGAATCCGCACAAAACATCAAATTCCATTTCGGCTGCGTCAGCCACTTCAGGAATATAATACACGCTTCCACCTTTTCTTTCTCCGCATGGGTAACTGCGACTCCCGCCCCCTGCTGAACCATATAGCGTTCCCCATCCTTAAAATAAGGATTCGGCAAAACTTTCAACTCAATCGGGTGCAGATCTCCATCTTCCGATGCAACTTCTTTCGGAAAAAACGGTGCACTGGCCGTTGAACCCACATACGCAATAATATTTCCTGTCTTGATGTCGTCGCTCCGGAATCTGCCACATGCCGAAAAATATCCCTTTATAAACGGGATATAATAGTGATCCCACAATTTTCTGACTGTTTCTTTCTCAAAATGAACCACCAGTTTCCCATCCTGCATCTCAAACATCGTATCTCCGAGCTGCTTCGCACCAACCAGGATATAATTTGCCATCGCATCACGTCCAAAAAAGGCCTTTCCATCATCTGCCTGCGCCGTCTGTGCATCCGTCCATTCATAATATTTTTTCGCAGTCTCCACCAAGCCTTCTAACGTTTCCAAATCTCCATACGATGCCCCGACTGCCTCTGCAAATGGCTTCCACGCCGTTTCATTTAAAAACAACAGCTCGGTTGATTTCGCCGTCGGAAATATTTTAAGGCTTCCATCTCCCCACAGATCCCCTTCCTGCAGATATCCATCTATATAGAGACTCTTCTCTTCTTCGGTAAAATATGGATTCAGATCCTCCAGCAAGCCCTTTTGATCCATCATATACGCATTATCTGAATATGCAAAGAACATATTGGGCATGGGATCTGCCCCAACTTTCCCCTCAACAGACGCTAGGACATCTGATTCCAAATCATCTACATTTCCCGAACTAGAACACGTAACCTGTATATTTTTATCCCGTCCAACCGTTTGGTTAAATTCATCTACCAGCCGGTTAAAACTTTCTAATTGTTCTCCATTATAATAGGTCCATACTGTCACTTCTTCCGGTCTTTTCTCCGCCATTCTTTCCGGCAAAAAGCCCTGATTGCATCCCGTCAGACCACCCAGCATGGCCACCACGCCCAGCAGGCACATTCTTTTTCTTAAGTACTCCATCCATGCCTCCCATTCCTACTTTTCTTTTATTTTAACACAATTTTCCAAAGCTTAACAGCTGGGATTCTCGTTTTGTTTTCATGAATCACAACCGAATCTTAAATTTATTATAAACCTTAAATGGGGTAAAATCAATTTTTATAAAACACGAAAAAAGGGCCGTCCCGTGATAGCCCCTTTTTTGTAGAAATTATCAATTTTCCGAACTTTTTATTTTGCTAGTTCCAGCATCCGCGCCAGCGGTCCCACCGCTTTCTGCCGCATCGTCTCATCCATCTCCACTTCCTCTTCTGGGTTTTCAAGCGCCCGCAGCACGCTGTCCAGATGAATCTTTTTCATATTCGGGCAGAACTGGCGATGACCGACCGAGAAGAACTTCTTCTCCGGGTTCTTCTGCAGCAGTTCATAGAACACGCCCATCTCGGTACAGATTAAGAATACTTTTTCCTCTGATTTCGTCGCATAATCAATGATCTGGGAGGTACTTCCGATAAAATCTGCCAGTTCCAGCACATCGCCGGTACACTCCGGGTGCGCCAGCACGATCGCCTCCGGGTGCAGCTCTTTCGCTTTCTTTACATCCTCCGCATGAATACTCTTATGTACATGGCAAAAACCATCATTGAAAATAAAATGCTTTTCCGGAACCATCTTCGCGATATAGCGTCCCAGATTCTCGTCCGGAATAAAGAAAATATCCTTGTTTGGCAGTTTTTTCACAATCTTGAGGGCATTCGACGAGGTAACACAGACATCCGACTCCGCCTTGATCTCCGCCATCGAGTTCACATAACAGACAACCGCCACATCCGGATATTCCTTCCGCACCTCGCGGATCTTCTCCACCTCAACCATGTGCGCCATCGGACAGTCCGCGCTCCGATCTGCCATGATCACCGTCTTTTCCGGGCTTAAAATCTTTGCGCTCTCCCCCATAAACGATACCCCGCAGAAAATAATCGTCTTCTGCGGCACTGTCGTCGCCAGCTCTGCCAGATAGTAGGAATCGCCCACATAATCGGCGATCTCCTGCACTTCCCCATCGACATAATAATGCGCCAGAATCACAGCATCTTTCTCCTGTTTCAATTGCTCAATCTGCTTTTTTATCTCCTGATCCATGATACTCCCTCTCTTTTCTCTGTCCCTCACAGGCTGCTTTCTCCGCCCGCCTGCCTTTCTTTCGTCCCTCCGACACACAACTCTCTGCCATTCTCCCCCTGCACTCTGCAAAGGGATTTTCAGCAATTTCGCCCTGCGTCAACCGGTAAACTTCTGTGATTATACCTCGAAACAAAAAGGTGTGTCAATGGATTTCCGACACTTTTCCTGACATCTGTCTTGTCACATATCTTTTCATGTATTTTTTCCTGGCAAACACGACTTCTAAACACAGCCTTTCTCTATGAAATAGGACGTATTTTCCTATGAAGCAAAAAAAGGAACTGACGCAATCTGCGACAGCTCCCTCTCCATTTCATTTCGATTTCTGTTTTGTAACGGTTCAGTACCTCCACAGCTGCATCCTGTCCTACTGGAACAGCACCATCCGCGATACGCTTCCCTCTGCATCCGCCCAGATCGCACATTTCTTTCCCGTTTCCAGGTCGTCCACCGTCACAATATTCCGTGTCAGATACGGCAGAATGCGGGTCTGCTCACTCACGGTATAAGTAACGCCATCTTCCCCTTTCACACGGACAGTTTCTTCCCCGTCTTTCCGCTCTACTTCCTGAATCTGGGTATAGACCGGCGGGATCTCCCCCTCTTTCACGTTGACAAAGAACAGCTCTCCATTGGTGATCGGCGGCTCACTCATCGTCATGGCGTCCCCGATATAGGCATAAACAATACTTCCCGTCTCCGCCTCCGTCATATCTGCCGGACTTCCGGTCTGCGCATCGAAAATCGGCGTTTCCGATGAAAATGTAATCACCATCTCCCCCGAGCTGCTAAACGCAGAGCGGTTATCGATCGTGATCGAGTCGCTTGTAATCTCGTAAACCGGACCATATACGCAGGCAGACTGCGAATCCGCAGGAGATTCCGTGTCCGATGCCGGTCCGGAAATTGTTTTTTCTCCCTGGGAAACCGTCTCCCCTGCGCGCTCCGTCACATCGGTATCTTCCGTCCCTATCACAACCGGTTTCTTCTCCTCTGAAGTAGCTGCCTCCGCATTGGAAGCACATCCCAACGCCACCGTCGCCATCGCTGTACAAATTCCTGCCATGCATAACGAATATCGCTTCATATCCCATTCCTTTCTGAAATTTTTATTTCTAACAGTCTACCCTATTTTTCCAAAAAGTAAAAGCACTTTTTCCTTACGGATTTCTGATATTTTTATAAGCATCTTCTAAAAGAATCTATCTATCATTCCACAGATTTATTATCTCGCATGACGCACTTTCCTATGAAATAACGAAACAGCGCCGATGCAGAAAACTCCTGTATCGACGCTGTCCGTCTCTAACCCTTTCCTGAAATTTCTTTTCCAGGCAGGTTCTCTTTGTCTTAGTTCAGTTTGAACTTGGAAATCAGATCTTTCAGCATCTGAGACTGGCTGGAAAGCTCCTCGCTGGCAGCCGCACTCTCCTGTGCAGTCGCGGAGTTCGTCTGAACAACGGTAGAAATCTGATCCACACCGGTTGTAACCTGGGAAATCGAGTTTGCCTGCTCATTGGAGGCATCTGCAATCGCCTGGATATTCTTAACAACCTGATTTGCATTCTCAACGACACTCTGCAGGGACTGGGACGTCTCATCTGCAATTCGAGTACCATTGTTTACCGCATCTACGGTTTCTTCAATCAGTACCGTGGTGCTCTTCGCTGCCTCTGCCGACTTGGAAGCCAGGTTCCGAACCTCATCTGCAACGACTGCAAAGCCTTTTCCGGCTGCACCTGCACGGGCTGCCTCAACAGCCGCATTCAGCGCCAGAATATTGGTCTGGAACGCAATATCGTCGATCGTCTTGATGATCTTGCCGATCTCATTGGACTTCTCGGAGATCTCGCCCATCGCAGCAACCATCTCATCCATCTTCTTGTTACTCTGAAGGACGCCATCGCCTACCTGACCCGTCAGGGTATTGGCAGCCTGTGCATTTTCAGCAGTAAGCTGGATATGGCGGGAAATCTCTGCGATCGTCGTGGAAAGCTCCTCAACCGAAGCTGCCTGCTCGGTTGCACCCTGGCTCAGTGCCTGTGCTGCACTGGATATCTGGCTGGCGCCCGCATTTACCTGTTCGGAAGCCTGGTCAATGTTGCTCAGAGTTCCATTTAACGTCTGTTGGATACCGCGCATCGCATCCAGAATTTCCCGATACTCGCCGACATACTTCTCCGGCACCTGTGATTTGATACAGAAGTTTCCAACTGCCATCTGACCTAAGAGGTAACTGATATCCTTGATCAGAGCCTGTAAGTTTTCAGACATACCGGCGAATGTATCCGCCAGGGTGCCGATCTCATCCTTCGTTTCAACTTCCAGATGAACCGCCAGATCGCCCTCGGCAATCTTGTTCGCTGCCTCTACTACTCCGTCCATCGGTTTCAGCATTCTGGAAATAAATACGGAAACAAATGCGATAATTGCAATCACTGCGATCGCTGCGATTACAATCGTCAGTACAGCCAGTTTAACCGTGGCTTCCGTTAAGTCTGCTACCGTCACGGCGGTGGAAGACCACCAGGTCCGTCCCTCCGCGTTGATCGGGTAGAAGAATACTTCCACCGGTTTGCCATTTGACTTGGAAACCCTCGCGTTGAACGACGTACCAGCCGCAATCTTGTCCTGCAGTTTGCTGTACTGATTGCTTCCGATGACGTCGCTGAGCTTCTGTCCCGTCAGCTCGTCAGACTCACTATCGTAAACAATCGTCGAATCATCTGTGTAGATCGAAGCGTACATCGTCGGGTAGTAGCTGCTGGTGGAATTGAGCTGTTTGAAGTTCTGAACATTGATATCTACAACGATCACACCCACGAGTTTATTCTGGTACATCATCGGATAGGCAGCCGTAATCATCGTTACGCCCTGATCCTCATACGGCTTCGTAAATACATCCTTCTGGGTGGAAGCCGCCTCTGAATAATAATCGTTCTGGCTGTACTCTTCATACGCACCATAGGACTGCACGGTTCGGTTCGCCGCGTTGTCCTTTCCTACATACAGCGTATAATCCCGGATCGAATCATCGAACATATACGGCTCAAAGAATACGCCGGCGCCCACAATATCGTCATCGTTGGCAACTGCGGACCACAGGGTGTTGAGCAGGTAATTCTCCTCGTCCTTGCTGTAATTTGCAAGCTGTACCGGATATACCGCACTCTCCTCGGTCGGGAACGGAACCATGTTTCCCGCCGCATCGACCGGCTGTGCTGCACGCAGTGTATCCTCGTTTTTATACGCTTCCTCCATATACATCTGAATATCCGCTGCCGTACTGCTGGCATTATTCAGAATGTCCTGAACCGTAATGCCGTTCTGGGCTGCAATTCCAGTCAGCTCACCGTTGATCGTCCGGTTCAGTTCGGAACTTGCATTGAATACCGCTGTCGCAATCAGCAGAGTCATCGACACAACCAGGATAACCGCCAGACCCAGAGAGGTCTTAGTCGCCATCTTCATGTTGTTCAGGTTCAGTTTTTTCTGATTAAGCTTTTTCAACTTCAACTTATTCATCCCTACTAGTATCTCCTTTATTTTATTTATCTTTAAAATGAATAACGTGTATGGTTATTTGTTTAAAGTACAAAATTAAAGCTGCGGCCCCGCCTTGACTAATGCCTTACCGGCCTCATTTCCTTCATATTTCGCGAAGTTCTTGATGAAGCGGTCTGCCAGATCTTTTGCTTTCTCTTCCCAGTCAGCTACATTTGCATATGTATCGCGGGTATCGAGAATGGTCGGATCTACGCCCGGAAGCTCGGTCGGTACTTCGAAGTTGAAGTACGGGATCTTCTTGGTCGGCGCCTTCTGGATGTCGCCGTTTAAGATCGCATCGATGATACCGCGGGTATCCTTGATGGAGATACGTTTGCCAGTTCCATTCCAGCCTGTATTGACCAGATATGCTTTCGCGCCGCTCTTCTGCATCTTCTTAATCAGCTCTTCTGCGTACTTGGTCGGGTGCAGCTCCAGGAATGCCTGTCCAAAGCAAGCGGAGAAAGTCGGGGTCGGCTCGGTAATGCCGCGCTCGGTACCAGCCAGTTTTGCCGTAAATCCAGATAAGAAGTAGTACTGCGTCTGCTCCGGTGTCAGGATAGATACTGGCGGAAGTACGCCAAATGCATCTGCAGACAGGAAGATAACATTCTTTGCTGCCGGTGCGGAAGAGATCGGACGTACAATATTTTCAATGTGGTTGATCGGATAGGATACACGGGTATTCTCGGTCACGCTCTTGTCTGCGAAGTCGATCTTGCCCTCTGCATCCAGAGTTACGTTCTCAAGCAGTGCGTTGCGTTTGATCGCATTGTAGATATCCGGCTCGGAATCTTTGTCCAGGTTGATTACCTTTGCGTAGCAGCCGCCCTCGAAGTTGAAGACGCCGTTGTCGTCCCAGCCGTGCTCGTCGTCGCCGATCAGGAGACGTTTCGGGTCAGTGGAAAGGGTTGTCTTTCCGGTTCCGGAAAGTCCGAAGAAGATGGCGGTGTTCTCGCCGTTCATATCGGTGTTCGCAGAGCAGTGCATGGAAGCGATGCCCTTCAACGGCAGGTAGTAGTTCATCATGGAGAACATACCCTTCTTCATCTCTCCGCCGTACCAGGTGTTGATGATAACCTGCTCGCGGCTTGTAATATTGAATACGACGGCTGTCTCAGAGTTTAAGCCAAGTTCCTTGTAGTTCTCAACTTTTGCCTTGGATGCGTTGTATACAACGAAATCCGGCTCGAAATCTTTCAGCTCTTCCTCCGTCGGAGCGATGAACATATTCTTTACGAAATGAGCCTGCCAAGCCACCTCTACAATAAAACGGATCGCCATGCGGGTATCTTTGTTTGCACCGCAAAAAGCATCTACGACAAAGACTCTCTTGTTGGACAGCTCTTTGATCGCAATCTCCTTCACCGCTTTCCAGGTTTCCTCCGACGCTGGATGGTTATCGTTCTTGTACTCCTCCGAAGTCCACCATACTGTGTCCTTGGAATTCTCATCCACTACGATAAATTTGTCTTTCGGAGAACGTCCGGTGTAGATACCAGTCATCACATTTACTGCTCCGAGCTCGCTGACCTGGCCCTTTTCATAACCCTCCAGCTCTGGTTTTGTCTCCTCTTCAAACAGCATCTCGTAAGAAGGATTATAAACAATCTCCGTTGTTCCTGTGATTCCATACTTGCTTAAATCGATCTTCGCCATCTTACTACCCCTTTCCTGATTGACCAGCCGTCTTTTACATAAAAACATACGACTGCCAGGACAGTTTTCTTCCTGATCCTGTCCGACATTCGTTTCATTGTTCCGAAGTTTTTTTCATTCTTCCAAACATTTATGTAGATATTTTGTATGTTTTATCGCTGGCTTTTCCCTCTCTTTATCTATTTTCACTAAAGAGCTTACTCTTTCATTCTAATCCATTTATATAGAAAAATCAAGAGCATTCCTGCCCCGTTTCCAGTTTTTCGTCAAATTTCGACACGGAAGGATACCCCTCCCCTTAATTTTTGCAAACGATTCCTTTACACATACCATACCAACTCATTGGTTGCCGATATCGCGTCCGCGCCCGCCTCAAACGCGGCCATCACATCTTTTTTATCCGACAGCAGTCCCCCGGCAATCAGCGGAATGTCGGTATACTCCCGCATGATTTTCAGGATCTTCGGCATGATGCCCGGCATGATCTCGACCGCATCCGGCCGGAACATCTCAATCTGCTTCTTCAATGTATTTAACGCGATCGAATCTACCACAAAGGTTCTCTGAATCGCATAAAGCCCGGACTCCTTGGCATATTCTACGAGTGCATTTTTGGTGCTGATGATGCCGTCCGCCTGTGTATTGTGTGCAATAAAATCGACAGCCACCTTCTTGGTGCTGAGTCCCTGGATCATATCCACGTGGACGATCGCCACCTTTCCGGCATCCTTGATCTTTGCCACAATCGCATCAATATCACAGATTGTACCAAACAGTACAAATACAACCTTACACTCGGATTTTAAGCTGTTTTCCAGCCCTTCCTGGCTTTTTACCGCCGCGATAATCGGAGATTCCTCCAGTAATTCAAGCATTGTCATTTTTGTCTCCTTTTGAAACAACGCACAGCAGCCCGGATTTCTCCGTCTGCAAAGAGTTTACTGCCGTCCTCTGCCCGACTGCATATCCTTTGCATCCGCTTCGCTTACTGCGCCGCTTCTTCTCTCATATTCTTGAGCATTTCCCCCATCTCTTTCAGGCCTGTGAAGATCGCATCCGGAACCACATCCGCGTTCGGCACATCCGTAAGCTTCGTCTCGCCGGTCAGCACTAAAATCCCGTGCGCTCCGTTTGCCACACCGGTTTTTACATCCGTATAAATCCGGTCTCCGACAAATGACACCGCCTCGCGCTTGGCCCCGGTC
>JBNMLY010000044.1:0-16422 GCA_050875065.1 Otoolea sp.
CGCCTGTTTGGCACCGACCGGAGCGAAGCGGAGACCGAACCGCAGGTTCGATTCACAGCACCCTCACAACCTGCATTTGGACAAAAAAATAGAGCGGGTGATGGGAATCGAACCCACGTATCCAGCTTGGAAGGCTGGTGTTCTACCATTGAACTACACCCGCATGATAAATTATGAAATTGTAATGCCCAGAACCGGAATCGAACCAGTGACACGAGGATTTTCAGTCCTCTGCTCTACCAACTGAGCTATCTGGGCATCCTGAGGAATCCTGTGATTCTCATGTTCGCTCTCGTTCAGCGACAGGTGTTATTATACTAAAGGGTCTTTTAAAAGTCAAGGATTTTTTTGAATTTTTCCAAAAACTTTTTTTACTGCTTTTTTATCTCCGTTTTTAGCAGTTGGTAGTTGACAAATCCGTTTTGTTGTGTTTATAATGCAGATAACGAAAAACACAGAGAAACCGATGAGGAAGAGGAGTATCTGACCTATGTATCGCTACAGAGAGTTCTGGATGGTGGAAACGGAACGCCTTACCGTCAGTGAATGGACTTCCGAGGGCAGCCTTGAACGATTATGGATTGTTTCAGTAGGGGCTGACGGGACCCCACCCGTTATCCATCGGGGCACGTATGATGGTACGTGTAAGCGAGTGGACATTTTTCACGAAATGTCAATTTGGGTGGTATCGCAGAAGTTTACGCTTTTGTCCCATGTATGGGGACAGAGGCGTTTTTTAGTTTCTGGGGATTCCAATTCCGTCAGACAAGTTTCAAAAACTCCCAGCCATGCGCGCTGGCAGGGAAAAGCGACGGAGATGGTCACAGACACATTCTTTACTCTGCTCCGGCAAGGCAGACGACTCATCTGCCATCCAAAACAAGGATTCAATCATCAAGAATAAAGAATGGAGAATGTATTATGAAAAAGAACAATCTGAAAAAATTATTTGCACTTGGATGTACCGCAGCTCTGACTCTGACAACCGTAGGATGCTCTGGAAGCTCCGCTTCCAGCAATGCTTCCGCTGCCGCTGATGCTTCTTCTGAAGCGTCCCAGGGCGCATCCGAAGATAAAGTTTATAATGTAGCGATTGTCAAACAGCTTGACCACGCTTCCCTCGATGAGATCGCAGACGCCGTAGAAGCTGAGCTTGACAAGATCGCAGAAGAGAACAACGTAACCATTCACTATGAACTGTTCTCCGGCCAGAATGACCAGACTACATTAAAGCAGATCGGTGATCAGGCCGTTGCGGATGGTGCTGATGCTATCATCCCGATCGCGACACTGGCAGCGCAGGTAGCGACCGTATCCGCACAGCAGACGAAAACACCGGTTGTCTACGCGGCGGTTTCTGATCCGGAGGCAGCTGAACTGACCGGTATCGACTATGTAACCGGCACCAGCGACGCACTGAACACAGAGAAAATCATGGATATGATGTTTGCCGCAAACCCGGACATCAAAAATGTAGGCCTCTTATATTCCTTATCAGAGGCAAACTCAACGAAATCCATCGCCGATGCAAAAGCTTACTTAGATGAAAAGGGTATCTCCTACACCGAGCAGACTGCCAACACCAACGATGAGGTTATCACCGCAGCTTCCTCTCTGGTTGCTGACAAAGTAGACGCTGTCTTCACTCCTACCGACAATGTCATCATGGCAGCAGAGCTGGCTATCTACAAAGATCTGGCAGATGCAGGCATCCCGCACTACACAGGCGCTGATTCCTTCGTCCGCAACGGTGCATTTGCCACCTGCGGTGTCAACTATACCGACCTTGGTACACAGACCGCCGACCTGGCTTTCCAGGCAATGACCGAAGGCATGGACGGCATGGAAGATTACTACACCGCTGAGGGCGGCATCGTAACCGTCAATACAGAGACTGCCGAAACTCTGAACATCGACACAGCCGTATTCAAAGACTTTGGCGAGATTGTAGAAGTCACAACCACCGAGGACTAATCTGGTCAACATCCAATGCTTATTCACACCGCATGCGAATGGCAGCTGAACTATTTGACCTCAAGCAGCTTGATTTGTTTTTGACTGATATAACTCTCAAAATCAATCCATAACTTCCTACCTATTTATATGTTTGACTAACTTTCATGTACTCTCAGATCCGCAGAACCGTGAAAAGCCTGCCGCATCCCCACGCACATAACGGCAGGCAGATCCGTCCTGGCGCTATTCTGGGAGTACATATCATGTTATCAGGGGGAAACTGCAGATTTCCTTCTTCATATGCTAATATACCTGATTGCTTCGCACAAAGCGCTGCAATCTTCCATTTTTATTTCTACGGAGGTAATGTTCCCATGCTTCATATCTTACAAACCGCCCTGGAACTGGGTTTTCTGTACGCGCTGGTGCCGATGGCGCTTTTCTTAAGTTTCCGCGTACTCGATATCGCAGATATGACGACGGACGGCTGTTTCGTCCTCGGCACTGCAGTATCGGTCACCATGGCCGCGGCAGGACATCCATTTCTTGCAATCCCGGCTGCCATCTGCGCCGGTATCTGCGCCGGCTTCGTCACCGCCTTCCAGCAGACCCGCCTCGGCGTGCCATCCATTCTCGCCGGTATTATCACCAACATGGGACTCTATACGATCAACCTGATGGTGATGGGCTGGAGTGCCAACGTGAGTCTTTTAAAGACGGAAACCATTTTTTCCCTGCTTCAGAAAACCGGCATCGGGGGCAGCTGGTATGAAGCACTCCTTGCAGTCTGCGTGACCGTGCTCGCAGGCGTACTGCTCGTCTATTTTCTCGGCACCCGCCTGGGACTCTCCATCCGGGCAACCGGCAACAACATCGACATGGTACGTGCTTCCTCGATCAACCCGACCTTTACCATTACCGTCGGCCTGTGCATCGCCAATGCGCTGACCGCACTCTCGGGCGCAATGGTCGGCCAGTACCAGAATACCGCTGATATCAACGGCGGCACGGGCATCGTCGTGATCGGCCTTGCCTGTCTGATCATCGGCGAAACCGTTCTGGGACGCCGTGGCGTGACAAGAGGCGTCATCGCCGCCATCGTCGGCTCGATCATTTACCGCTTTATCTATGCCATTGTCCTGTATACAAAGATCATGCCGGTACAGGGCCTGAAACTGGTAACGGCCGTGATCGTCGCACTGGCAATCGCATTTCCGACTATCCGGAAATGGGCGGCATTCCAGACTCGTAAAAATGCAGCGGCACGCCGGAAGGGAGGACATAAAACATGTTAAATATCCAGTCTATATCGAAAACATTTAATCCGGGAACGGTCAATGCCAAGCAGGCACTCTCCGGTCTCTCCCTTCATCTGAACCATGGCGATTTTGTGACCATCATCGGTTCCAACGGTGCCGGAAAATCGACTCTGTTCAATGCAATTGCCGGCAGTTTTTACGTTGATGACGGCTTCATCGAGCTGGACGGGGAGGACATCACTTACATGCCGGAGCACAAGCGGAGCCTGATGATCGGCCGCCTCTTTCAGGATCCCTTAAAGGGTACGGCTCCGGGCATGACGATCGAGGAAAACCTCGCCCTCGCTTACCTGCGGACCGCAAGGGGAAAATCTCCCTTTTCCCGCATCTCCAAAAAGGATAAAGATACGTTCCGTGAACGCCTTTCCCTCTTAAACATGGGGCTTGAGGATCGGATGACGCAGCCTGTCGGACTCCTCTCCGGCGGTCAGCGCCAGGCCTTGACGCTTCTCATGGCCACGCTCATCACACCGAAGCTTCTGCTGCTCGATGAGCACACCGCTGCCTTGGATCCGGGTACCGCTGAAAAGGTACTGGAGCTGACCAAACACATCGTAGCAGACGAAAAAATCACCTGCCTGATGATCACCCACAATATGAACCAGGCGCTGGAACTGGGAAACCGCACGCTCATGATGGCAAACGGAAATATCGTGCTCGACGTCGGCGGCGCAGAGCGCGCGTCCATGACCGTGGACGATCTGATCGCCCGTTTCAAGACCGGTGCCGGACATGCCCTGGATAATGACCGGATCCTGCTGTCTGATTAGACAGTCTAAAAGGACGCGAAAGCAGCATCACCGACACCTCTTCGCATATCCTGGAAAGAATCTCCCCCTAAAGAGATTCTGCTTTATCAACTGCCCAGTCGCAATAAATATGCAAAAAAGCCCCTCTTATAGGTATCATGCCATTTGCAGATCCCTACAAGGGGGCTTTTCTCTGTCAATGCCTCTTAAAGTATTTTAGAGCTTAGAAAGACATCGAACGTTCTTTTTTCTCTTTGACTGCTTCTTTTACTTCTTTCTCCATCGCTTTCTGGGACATCTTACTCATCTTTGGTTTTTCTTTTTCTTCTACCTTTTTCAAATTGTTGAAGTTCGTGGAAACTTTCTCTTTAATTCCATTTCTCTCTTTGAGCATCTTCCACGTATCTTCTCCCATCTCGTATTTGTTGACCCACATATCACGGACACGCGCCTGATCCTTTGCCGTCATGCCTTTATACTGTTCCATCACCCGGTCCATCTTATGGAATTCACGATCCGGAGCGGCCGATGAACCCGCACGCGTCTTCATTTCTTTCATGAGGTAATCGGTCATCCGGAACCATTCTTCGTCCTTATCCACCGGTCCGGCTGGCTTTGGAGCGATTGGCTTGGCTGCGGCTGGCTGCTTCTGCACCCGCTCAGCCGGTTTCACTGCCTTCTTTTCTTCCACTTTCTTTTCTTCTGCCTTTTTCTCCGGCTTCGCTTTCGGCTCCTCTTTCTTCTTTTCCGGGCGTTTTACTTCTGCCTTCTTCTCCGGTTTTGCCTTCTGTGCTTCTCTTTCCTGCTTTTCTGCCTCCAGCTTATTTTTAATAGACTGCGCCTCCGGAAGCTGATTCATCAGATCGAGCATCTTTTTTACCGCGTCACGGCGTTTTCCGCCGACCGCCGTAAACTTAACGCCGTCATTTTTCTCCAGATACTGGCTGCACTCTCTCATTGCTTTTTCCAGCGTCTGTTTCACTTCTGCGCTGTTTTCCTGGCTCTTCTCTTTTCCGGAAGCCTCTTTATATGCTTTTACCGCTTCCATCATGCCGGTATATTCCGCACTGTCTTTTCCATACCATTTTTTGGAATCCTTGATGCTGTCATAAACAGCTCCGATCTCACCCCGGCAGGCTTCATCCAGACGATTTAACACGTCCTTCGCCGGACCGCTTTCATTCTGATATGGATCCGCAAATTTCAGTTTCTTTCCCTTGATCTGATTTGTATTTAAGCCATAGCAGAACGCGGTCTCATACTCATCCATAATATATGTACGCAGCGCAGACGCCTCTTTCAGATCTCCCTCCACAGACGGAATCCTGGATGCCGGCATTGCACTGATCGCCTCTACCTTTTCAGCACATTTTTTGGTCTGGACTGACAGCTTCGGCATATTTTCTTCCAGGTTGACGCCAACGGAAGTAAAATAGTTCTTCATTGCATTATATCCGCGGAACAGATAGGATGGTGCGCTGAAACGCAGCCGGTCCGGATTATTGGATCCGTCCCCTCTTAGTGGAGAGTTGGTTCCGGTCGCCCATCCGTTTAAAAGTCTTTCAATTCTTGCTGTATTTTCCGGCCGGATCTCCCCATCTTTCCGGATAAACTGATCGGCCTTCGAGGTCAGTGCTCCCCAGTCCTCACTCTTTTCATCCATCTGTGAAAAGCAAAAAAGCAGATTTACAAGATCCGGATCATAATTTGGGTCATACATTCCAATTCTTTCCGTCGTGATTCCGTTGATTCGATTACTCCATTTTCCCATATTGTACATCCTTTCTTCGGTTTAAATTTTCCTTATTTCTTCCAGACAGCCGTGTCTCCGATAAAAGCGCTGCCGTAAAATATTCCGGTTTTTACTGTGTTTTTCTTTATAGCAGGCATTCTACCAGACAAAAGGACACAAAAGGGATGACTGTCCGCTATTTTCTTCCCATTCCTCCCTGTGTTTTCTCTTTCTGCACCTGTTTTTCCGGCTGGGACAGTTTTTCCGGTGCTTTTTTCACGCCCTCTGCCAGAAATGCCTTACTGTCAATGCGGCGGCGCATCGGTTCTTTTTTCGGGTGATCCTTTGAAATCCGGATTTCCTCGAGAATCTGATCGCACTTCTGGGCATCTTCCGGGGAAACTCCGAGAAATTCTCTCGACTCTGCCTTGATTTCCTGCATGTTATACGGCCTTGTTCCATTGATACATTCATCAATCGTCCAGGCTTCCTCTCCCATATCTTTCTGGACGAAGCTGATAATCGGCGCCCCCAGCGCTCTGGCAGGGAGTCCCTTAAACGCGCTGCTTAGCTGCCCTATGTTCTGTCCCCGCATCGTGTCCCCATACAGTTCCACTGCACAGTAGCCCATTTTTGACTCCGGCGCAATTTTGTCGATCAGAGGCGCATTTAACATAAATTGTACACAGTTCTGCTGCTCTCTCCGATCATCCAGCTTTTCGATCCGGTCAAACGCAGCCTTAAAAGGAGGACAATTTTTGGATAACAGGTCTATCTCCTGATTCTGGTTAACCATCATGAGCGGCAGCATATTATCCCTCACCACATTGGCTGCTCTCTGGATCGGATCTCTGAAATCGATATCCGGAATCTTCTGACTGTTTACCATATCATAGCATCCCCGATAAAATTTGACCGCATGCTCCATCTTTTCCGGATCCTGCTCTCCCAGCAGGCGCCCCTGCTTATCTCTCTTAAGCTCATTCTCTCTCATGAATTTCCGTAACTGCACCGCTGCTTTCTGGCGCGCATTCACATCATCCAGCGCCGTATTCCAGTCGATCCCCTGCTGCCCCATGAATCCCATCAGCATAGCGCCAAACGTATCGGATCTGCCTGCATTCGTAATAAATGGTTTACATAACTTTACAAAGCTGTTATTTTCCGTAAATTCCGATTTCAGGGGTGCGTTAAACGCATCCAGGAGCGACTCCTGCAGGCGTGCCGATGCTGCCGCTGCCGCCTGCTTTGCCCCCGGAAGCCATTTATCCCCTTCCATCACCTCTTCGATGGTCAGATCTTTTAGGACGCCCCGGAAATCGCGGTTGCCGTATCCCGAGTCCTCCCGCAGAAGCTTTTCCATCTCCGACGGCAGTCTTCTTATTATCTGCGACTGGATCCGATCCTGTCCGGAAAGCTTTCCATTCTCCAGGATCGCCTCTCGCTGTACAAGGACGCAGGTACGCAGGGCCGCCGCTCTTGCCAGCTCATTTCCTACCAGCGTATCCTCCCTGTAATCCTCCTTCATTCTCTGCCAGTCTATTTCCGTTCTAAGTCCCAGCATCGCACGTACTGCCCTGTCATTTTCCGGACTCGGATCCAGCGTCCGGGATGTTTCCATGTACTGGTATAATGCCTTAAACGCCTCCGACGGCGCAGCCGATGACACGCACCTTGCTTTCCCGGCCAGATCTGCATAAAATTCATTTAAACGTTCTTCATTTTCAGGGGCTGTCAAAATACGGCGCATCTCTTCCTTTGACAAAGAGGACGGATCCCCCACTCCCAGTTCTTTCAGGGCTTCCGCGCGCACATCCATCTGTCCGAGCACCTCCCGGCAGCGGTTCACAACTGCCGCCATCTTCTCCGGATGTCCGGATCCCCCGCGCATCCGTGTCACACCATCCAGTATTTCTCTGTGGGCCTGCGCCGGATCCATCCCACCCATGACCAGGATCTCTTCATATGGCTTTGTCTCTCTCCCAAACAGGAGTTCCTCCGGCATGTTCTGAACTTCACGGCAGGCCTGCTTTGCATAGCCATCTGCCATGGCAGATCTCTTCTCTTTTACAGTGAGAACCTCCTGATTGTTCTTTACCATTTCCTGAAGCGAGGCAATCACCCGTTTCCGCGCATTGCCCCGGCTGCTCCACCGGGTTCCCGGATTCTTCTCCTGATATGCCTGGCACTCCGTTTCCAGCGCCTGCAGGGACGCAGAAATCGCCTGCCGGTTTTCCGGTGTATTTCCCTTTTTTATCAGCTTCTCCACCTCTGCCACCCGGTCCCGGACCGCATTGAAGGCAGCCGAATCTGTCAGGCGGTTTCCCGTTACCTCTTTGAGCTCGCTAGAAAGGCGGCGGATGTCTTCTGAAACCACCTGGAAGCTGCGATCGGATTCCTCATCCGCCACCCAGTCATACATGCCGTTCCGGTTCATTTCCAGAATGCCATCCCGCAGTTTCCGCTCCATCGGTCCATCCAGAAAGCTTAAATCGAGCCCCGACACATATTCATATGCCCGGTTCATTGCGTACTCATTCTTTTCCCAATTTGAATACATATGCTCTTTCTTGGCTTTTTTCTGATCTTCCATTTTATATTCTTTACTCTTGCCAGAATAAATATGCTGTTCGTTGAGCATGAACCGTTTGCTTTCCTGAATGTTTTCCTGCTCCGCCAGACTCATATTTTCCACCTGCTGATACCAGGTTTCATTCATCCGGCCCTGTGTAAACTGCAGGGCATCCTGCACGGAATATGCCTTATGGATACATTTGCGCGCCTCCCGGTCATTTCCCAGAATATCCGAAAAAATAGCCGAAAAATGCTGCTGTATCATACCCGGCCTTGAATTCGTATTGATCCGGTCATACAGCCACTGATCGCTGTAAAGCCCCCGGTTCTTCTCTACAAACTCTGCCGTTGGCCGGAAGATATGCTGCATCCGGTAGCTTTCCAGTTCCCGCAGATGATTCTCAAACCGTTCTTTATCCAGCTCACCGTTCTGTCCGCGTGGAACCATATAATCCGTCAGACTCCTATAAATGGCCTGCCGGTTATTTTCATTCGTTTCATTATCGGGAATCTGCCGGTACAGAATCATCAGATCCATAAAGTTCGCCGCTTTCTCCTTCTCTGACATTCCCTGTTCCCGTTTTCTTAAGGCCTCATATAATTTCTGGTTATATGCATTCTCTTCTCCTGGCATCCTGTCCTTCCTCCTTTTATCTGCTCATATATACGTTCTCTTTCTTCTTTTCAGAAAGCGCTTCTTCTTTCCCCGAACCATTTTTTCTCTTCGCTATTCATGTTTTCCATCGGTTCCAGAAGTTTTTCTGTTATGTTTGATTCTAGCAGTCAGACAGACACAAAACAGACATAAAAAGGCTGTAAAAAACACTCTTTCCATGTTTTTTACAGCCTTTTTATCTGAATTATAAACGTTTTGATAATTGTTTTACTCTCCCAGTGCATCCGAAAGGGCGGCAAACTGTGCAAGCGTCAGTGTCTCACCGCGCACGGACGGAGACAGTCCCAGCGACGCGATCGCCGCTGCAATCTGTTCTTTCGAAAACGACAGATCCTGGGCATTGGAAAGACCATTCTGCAGGGTCTTCCGGCGCTGGTTAAAAGAAGCCCGGATGAGCCGGAACATCCGATCTTTGTCCCTTACCTCCACCGGCGGCTTCGCATGGCGGGTCAGACGGATCACGGCCGATCCGACGTTCGGACGCGGAATAAAGCAGTTCGGCGGCACATTGGCCACGATGTATGGCTCGGCATAATACTGGACCGCCAGTGACAGGGCGCCGTAATCCTTGGATCCCGGCCCCACCTGCATCCGGTCTGCGACCTCCTTCTGCACCATGACCGTGATGTTATCGATCGGCGCGCCGCTCTCAAACAGTCCCATAATGATTGGAGTCGTGATGTAGTACGGCAGGTTTGCCACTACTTTCACCGGGCGTCCATTGCCTTTTTCCTCTGCCAGTTTTTTTATATCAACCTTCAAGATGTCTTCGTTGATGATCGTCACATTATCGCAGTCCTGCAGCGTATCCTGAAGGATCGGAATCAGGTTCGTGTCAATCTCCACCGCGATGACCTGACCAGCCGCCTGTGAAAGGCGCTGCGTCATCGTACCGATACCAGGTCCGACCTCCAGAACCGTATCCTCCTTCGTCATGCCCGCTGCCGAAATGATCTTATCCAGCACATGCGTATCAATCAGGAAGTTCTGGCCGAACTTTTTCTGGAAGGCAAAATTGTATTTTTGTATTACTTCTATCGTGTTCTTCGGGTTTCCAAGATCCATTCCGAAAATCCTTTCACTTTACAATAACCGGTACAGCTTCCGCGCATTTTCCTCGGTTGCGCGGATGATCTCTTCCGGTGTACATTTCTTGATTTCTGCCAGTTTTTCTGCCACATAGGGCAGATTCAGCGAAGAGTTGCGTTTGCCGCGGTTGGGCACCGGGGCGAGGTAAGGGCAGTCGGTTTCAAGCACCAGGCGGTCAAGCGGCGCCATCTCGGCTACCTCCAGCAGCTTTTTCGCATTCTTGAAGGTCAGGACACCGCCGATGCCTAAGTAAAAGCCCATCTTTAAGTACTCCGCTGCCATCTCTTTTCCATATGAAAAGCAGTGAATGACACCGCCGATCTCCTCGGAGTGCTCTTCCTTCATCATATCGAGCGTATCCCTGGCCGCATCACGGCTGTGGATGATCACCGGAAGCTTTAACTCCCGCGCCAGATTTAGCTGGCGGCGGAACCATTTTTTCTGCGTCTCATGATCCGGCTCTTCCCAATAGTAGTCGAGCCCGATCTCCCCGATCGCCACAATCTTCTCCGACTGCGCCAGCGCGCGAAGCTCAGAAAACTTCTCCTCATCAAGCTCCGCCGTGCTGCTCGGATGCACGCCTGCCGCCCCGTAGATAAACGGATATTCTTTCGTCAGGGCGATCGTCGTCTTTGTGCTCGCCATATCCGCGCCAACGTTGACGACCGTGCCAATTCCACCGGCCGCCAGGCCGGAAAGGAGCTCTTCCCGATCCGCGTCAAACGCCTCATCGTCGTAATGAGCGTGTGTGTCAAATATCATATAAGTTATATTTCCTCTCGAATTCCAAACCGTTCAAACCGACTGCCGCTGCTGTATCATACGGCATCTCCTGTAAAGGGAACGCCCGCCCGTATACAGCAGCTATGATCCTAGCAGATCTCTGCGCCCGCCGGCATCTCTTTCTCCGGAGTCATTAAGGACAGCTTTCCGTCTGCATCCTCGGCACACAGAATCATGCCCTCCGAGAGCAGTCCTGCCAGCTTCGCCGGTTTTAAGTTCGTCACGACCATGACTCTCTTGCCGACCATCTCCTCCGGGGAGTAGGAATGCTTGATGCCGCTGATGATCTGGCGCACCTTGCTTCCGACCTGTACCTTCGAGCAGAGCAGTTTCTTGGACTTCGGAACGGCTTCACAGGAAAGGACTACGCCGACCTGGAACTGCAGTTTGGCAAAATCATCATAGGTAATCTCTGCCTTCGGCTCAAGATCGATGCCGTCTGCTTTCCCGCTGCCTTTCTCTTCTTTCTTCTCCGGCTCTGCGTTCGCTGCCGCTGCCTTCTTCTGCTCTTCCTGGATGACCTTGACCTTCTTCATCACATCCTCCAGTTTCAGGCGGGCAAAGAGAACCTCCGGCTCCTCCGTTACTTTGTTTCCGGACGGATAACGGCCAAATACATCCATCTCTGACAGTTCACGCTTCTGTGTATTTAACTCCTTTAAGATCTTCTCGGAGGTCTCCGGCATGAACGATTCAAGCAGGGACGCGCCGATCGTGATGGACTCAACCAGGTTGTAGAGAACGGTTGCCAGACGATCTTTCTTGTCCTCTTCCTTTGCAAGAATCCACGGGGTTGTCTCGTCAATGTACTTATTGCTGCGGCGGAAAATGTTGAAGATCTCGGTGATCGCATCGGCAACACGCAGCTTCTCCATCTTCTCATCTACCTTGCGGACGGCCTCCAGAACGACCTTCTTCAGATCCTCATCCACCGGCTCTGTCACGCCCTTGTCGGCTACCACGCCGCCAAAATACTGGTTGGTCATGGATACGGTTCTCTTAACCAGGTTTCCAAGAATATTCGCCAGGTCAGAGTTCAGTCTCTCTACCATCAGCTCCCAGGAGATCACGCCGTCATTTTCAAATGGCATCTCATGCAGAACGAAATAGCGGACCGCATCCACACCAAAGAAATCAACCAGTGTATCTGCATAGATGACATTTCCCTTGGACTTGCTCATCTTGCCGTCCCCCTGCAGCAGCCACGGATGGCCAAATACCTGCTTCGGGAGCGGCAGGTCGAGTGCCATCAGGAAAATCGGCCAGTAAATTGTATGGAAACGGATGATATCCTTTCCGATCAGGTGCAGGTCTGCCGGCCAGTATTTCTTAAACATCTCACTGCTTTCACCGTCGCAGTCGTATCCAAGGCCGGTAATATAGTTTGTCAGTGCATCCAGCCATACGTATACAACATGCTTCGGGTCGAAATCGACCGGAATGCCCCACTTAAAGGAGGTACGGGATACACACAGATCCTGCAGGCCCGGAAGCAGGAAGTTGTTCATCATCTCATTTTTACGGGAAACCGGCTGGATGAATTCCGGATGCTCATTGATATAATCAATCAGTCTCTGCGCATATTTGCTCATGCGGAAGAAATAAGCCTCTTCCTTCGCCGGCTGCACCGGGCGTCCGCAATCCGGACACTTGCCGTCTACCACCTGGGACGGAGTCCAGAACGACTCGCACGGAGTACAGTAAAGGCCCTCATAGCATCCCTTGTAAATATCGCCCTGATCATAGAGCTTCTTGAAAATCTTCTTTACCTGCGCCTCGTGATCCTCGTCGGTGGTACGGATAAATTTGTCATACGACGTATTCATCAGATCCCAGATTTTCTTGATCTCGCCCGCCACATTATCAACAAACTGCTTCGGCGTGATACCTGCCTCGGCTGCCTTTAACTCGATCTTCTGGCCGTGTTCATCTGTACCGGTCTGGAAACGCACATCGTAGCCCTGCGCTCTCTTGTAGCGCGCGATGCTGTCCGCCAGCACGATCTCGTACGTATTTCCGATATGCGGTTTGCCTGATGTATAGGCAATCGCAGTTGTTATATAGTAAGGTTTCTTACAATTCTGACACATGTATTATGTCCTCCTTTTTATAAATCTTTTTCACAAAAAAGAATGTGCCTTAGCACATTCTCGCGCCAAGCGCGGTCGCTTGCGACAATCTACATCTTTGCGCAAGTGCGCATCAGCGGCACGCAGTGCCTTTTTGTATAATAGGAGAAACGGAATTTCCTATTATATAAAAAACGCCTCTAACCGCCCATAGTTTCCCATCTGCGATTAAAGGCGAGTCAGCTTCACTTCCCGCGGTACCACTTTAATTCACAGCCGCCTCACAGCCGCTGTCTCACAAACTGCCATTCATCCCCGTCCGGGCAAACAGCACTTTCCAGCGATAACGGGCACTCCCGTCGCAGCCTGACCGATGCAAACGCCTCTGTTCCCATTCAGGAAATCCTGTCTGTGAACCATCTCGTGCTTCTGCCCTCTGCTCAGCTGCGCAGCTCCAAGACCATCTTCCGCAATCGCCTGACATCCGCTCCCACCCAGCCGGACTCTCTGTGCTCATTCTGAATGCGTACTCTTCTTTTCTCCGCCTTTTCTTCATATATACATATATAGATTAAGTCTATCTGTTTTGCATCCCTTTGTCAAGTATGGTATACTTGCAGACATATATATTGGTTACTGTTCACGCATACGTGCCCAGTAACGGAATTTGCCGTGGCTTCGCATTTAAATACGGCAAATTCCTGCTGCCACCACGTTATCTTACGGCACTTTCGGTTCCAAAAGTGCCTACCTGTGAACACATATTTATATTGGAGGTATTATTATGCAGAAACGCTTTTCCTTCCCGCCCCTGCCGCGCACGGCGCTCGCGATCATTACCGCTGCTGCCCTGGCGCTCTCCGGCTGTGCCGGTTCTTCCAGTCCGGGAATGCCCGCTGAATCCTACGCCGCTTCCGGGAAGATGCCGGAAACTTCCTCTGATGCATCGCCCGACGCTGCCGATGAGCAGGCACGTTTTGACGCCTTTTCAAACCAAATTTTTCAAGAAAGCCTGAGAGACGATCCACTCACACTCCATTTTATTGCAAAAAATCCTGAAACCTTCGGCATCACCGAACCCGAAATGAAATTTCCTGATTTTTCGCTGGAACGTCTTCAAAACGATTCTGCTGAAAACGATACCCTACTAGAGGAACTTTCCTCATTTGATCCGTCGCTCCTGACTTCTGATCAGCTCTTTACCTTGCGGATGTTGAAAGACACCCTGGAAACAGAGGCGCTCTCCAAGGGGTTGGAACTTTATTACCAGCCACTTAGCACCCTGATTGGAATCCAGGCGCAGCTTCCAACTCTGCTGGCTGAATATACCTTTAACAGCCGCACCGATATTGATAATTATCTGACCTTGCTCTCCCAGATTGACACTTATTATAAACAAATTGCCGAATACGAAAAAATACAAGCGGACGCAGGGCTGGCTCCCTCCGACACTACGATTGACCGAATTATAAACTCCTGTAAAAGTTACCTGATCCGGCCGGAAAACAGTCTCCTGACCGATACATTCGCTACACGTCTAAATGAAGTGGATGGGCTTAGCGATGCCGAGAAAGCGAGCTATAAAGCCAAGCATCTGACCGCCCTCAAAGAGCACTTTATCCCGGCCTACACAAACCTTTCCAAATCGCTGGAATCCATCAAGGGATCCCATGCCAAGGAAAACGGACTTTCCGGCTATAAAAAGGGAAAACAATACTATGCATACCTGGTGGCATCCCTGACCGGCACAGATTCTTCTGTTGAAACCCTAAAGAAACGGATCGAAAACCAGATCGAATCCGATCTCTTTGAGGTGCAGACCCGTTTAAAAAGCCAGCCGGAATTGATACGGCAGATGACCGATTCCGCCATCACCCTGTCAGAACCAGAGGAAATTCTACAAAATCTGCAGCAACAGATACAAAGCGATTTTCCGGCACTTGATGATACCTCCTACACAATCAAATATATACCAAAAGCCCTGGAGAGCGTCCTTTCGCCGGCATTTTTCCTGGTTCCTCCCCTCGACTCCGACGGTTCTAATGCGATCTATATCAATAACAGCGCCAGCTCCGAACAAAATCTTTACACGATTCTGGCCCATGAGGGATATCCCGGACATCTCTATCAGTCCGCTTATTTTAATCACAAAACCCCCATCCCGTTGCGGCGCCTTTTAACCTGCGGTGGTTATAATGAAGGCTGGGGGCTTTACAGTGAACTTTATTCTTACTCCTTCGATAATGGGCTTCCGGAAGATGTCAAACCATTGATGGCGCGCAGCGAAGCCAGCAGTTATGGACTGTACGCGTTCCTGGATATCTGCATCCATTATGACGGATGGAGCTTAGATAAAACCACAAATTATCTGCAAACCTCCTATGGCTTTACCGATCTGGATGCTGCACGCGAAATCTACCTGGCCATTCTCGACAACCCAGGAAATTATCTGGAATATTATACCGGCTACCTGGAGATTCTTTCCATGCGCCAGACGGCCGAAGAAGCGCTTGGAAATCAGTTTGACCCGAAAGAATTTCACCGTTTCATCCTGAGTATGGACGGGGCGTCTTTCCGCGTCATCAAACCATATTTCCAGACCTGGCTCCTGGCACAGCAGGTAAATTCCTAATTTTCCCACCGCCCTGACTTTCCAGGTTCTGCAATGGTTTTCTACCCGCCATCCAACCCTAACTCCCAAATTTTTGTACACAAAAACGGGGATTTCGATGCCTATCCACTCGCCATCGAAATCCCCGTCCGTTTTGTCCCCTTATATAATAATAGAAGGAACTTGCCTATTGGCTAATTAACTTTTTTATAATTCTTCTCAAACTGAATTGCTCCATCGCCAATCATTTCTCCCGCTACACTCAGTTCGAGTTCATTTGCCTCATAATTCTGGATAAATGTATTCGCAATCGCCATGACTACCATCTTATCCGAAGATTCTTTTAAGGATGACAGATCCAGGGTCAACGTTCCATTGTTATCCTCAAATTTATTTACCTTGATGCCGCTCTCAATTACACCAAACTCTGCCATCTTATCCAGCAGCTCCTGTGCATCCAGCTCATCACCGTCAATTCCATCCATGTTCTGCTCCAGACCGCTGTTATCCGATTTAACCGAATACACACATACTGTTACGATCGGATCCGCATCCGTTACAACCATATTTTCTTTTTCTGCCGCCCCATCCACGCTAGATTCCGGGACTGCCCCAGCCGGAGCCGTTCCATGCTGGCCTGACTCCCTTGTATTTGTCGCTGTCGGTGTACATGCTCCCAAAACAGCCGCCATCATAAGACCTGCTGCCATTACTGCAAATTTTTTCATAATTATATCCATTCCTTTCGCTTCGCTCAGGCACAAAACGTTATGAAAATGTTTTCCTGAGCCTATTTTTTCTTTATAATTCTTCTTATAGGGAGCTCGGTATACTACAAATCACGGGGAGGTGAGTGGGCTGTCC
>JBNMLY010000045.1:0-16286 GCA_050875065.1 Otoolea sp.
GTGCAGAGATTGTCCTGACTGAGGGCGCAAAGGGCATGAAGGGCGCGATCGAGAAAGCGGAAGAGCTGGCAAAGGAAACACCAGGCAGCTTCTTAGCTGGACAGTTTGTGAATCCGGTCAATCCGGCAGTCCACAGAGCAACCACCGGTCCGGAGATCTGGAAAGACACCGACGGAAAAGTAGATATTCTGATCGCAGGCGTTGGTACCGGCGGAACTCTGACAGGTACCGGCGAATACTTAAAATCCCAGAACCCGAATGTGAAAGTCGTAGCACTGGAGCCGGCTTCTTCCCCGGTATTAAAGACAGGCAAGGGCGGCGCACACAAGATTCAGGGTATCGGCGCCGGATTTGTACCGGATGTACTGAATACCAAAATTTATGATGAGATTTTCGAGGCAGAAAATGAGGATGCATTTGCGGCCGCAAAACTTCTGGCACACAAAGAGGGTATCTTAGTCGGTATTTCCTCCGGTGCGGCACTGCACGGTGCGATTGAACTGGCAAAACGCCCGGAAAACAAGGGTAAAACCATCGTAGCGATTCTTCCGGACAGCGGCGACCGCTACTATTCTACACCACTTTTTACGGAAGACTAATAAGGATAAAGTGGTGCTATCTGGTTCTGCAATCAGATTTGCAGCATGAGTCCCTGGCAGACACACTTGGAAGCAAAAGTGCTGCGCTGCAATGTCATTTATAGAAATAGGACTTTCCAGAATGCCGGGAGAGTGTTATAATCAATAGAAAATGGGTTACCGGTCATGTGCGCATGAACGGTAACAAAACAGTAGAAAAACACAGGACCCGTTTGTTTGACAGAACACTGTCAGAGCGGATCCTGTGCTTTTGTTTCATTTCATGGGAAATTGCGTCCGATGAAATAAAAAACATAAGAAAGAGTACATGGACTTGCGATTGTGAAAGAATGGGGTTACAGTGTACATTTTTTGGCAGATAACAGATACAGGAGAATATAAGAATGAAAACGATTACGATTGAGGAACTGGAAGCCTTAAAGGATGCGGAAAAGACGATCGTGGATATCCGCCCGCAGGACCAGTATATGCGTGGAACTTTTCCGGGTGCGGTGAGCCTTCCGGCGTCCCGGCTGGAAGAGCAGTACGAGGAGGAGATGGCAAAATTAGATAAAACACATCCGGTGTACGTAATGTGCCATACCGGTGAGAAGAGCCAGGACTGGGTGCGCCGCCTGACCGAGGACGGATTTGACGCGGTCAATGTGGACGGCGGTTACCGTGCGTGGCTTCGTCTCTCCCTGTCCCGCTTTGTAGGCGAGGAGTCCGAGAACGATCGGGAGGAAAAACGGGCGAAAATCGAGCAGAGCATCATCAAGAAATTCCGCAAGCCGATCTGGCGGGCCTTTACGCGGGCGCTCAACACCTACGACCTGATTCAGCCGGGGGATAAGATCGCAGTCTGTATTTCCGGCGGTAAGGATTCTATGCTGATGGCGAAACTCTTTCAGGAGCTGAAAAAACATGGAAAGTTCCAGTTTGAGACCGTTTTCCTGGTCATGAATCCGGGCTACAATGCAGATAACTGGAAGATCATCCAGGACAATGCGAAGCTTCTCGGCATTCCGCTGACGGTATTTGAGAGCGATATTTTCGATACGGTAGCGACGATTGAGCAGAATCCGTGCTATCTCTGTGCCAGAATGCGCCGCGGCCACCTCTATGCACAGGCAAAGGCGCTTGGATGCAATAAGATCGCGCTGGGACATCATTTTGACGATGTGATCGAGACGATTCTCATGGGAATGCTTTATAGCGGCAAGATCGAGACGATGATGCCAAAGCTGCACAGCCAGAATTTCGAGGGCATGGAACTGATCCGCCCGATGTATCTGATCAAAGAAGATGCGGTCAAGGCGTGGCGTGATTACAATGGCCTGCAGTTTATCCAGTGTGCCTGCCGTTTCACCGAAAACTGCGTGAGCTGCGGCGGCGGACGCGGTTCCAAGCGGGATGAGATGAAGGAATTGATCGCTCATTTCCGCAAGGAGAGCGACGTGATCGAGAAAAATATCTTTAAGAGTGTCCACAATATCAACTTAAAGACTGTGATCGGCTACCACAAGGACGATTGGACGTACAATTTCCTCGATGATTATAATGATAAAAAATAACTTGCCGAATAGGACAAAGTAGAGTAAAATAAAAAAGAGTAGTTTGCCCACATGGATTTGCCGGCAGAGCGGCAGAATACCGCGGGTATTTAAAAGGACGTGAAGACAAATGGGTGATATCAGCAATACACAGTTTTTTAGAGCAGTACAGGAAGAGAAGAAGCTGGAGGCAAGCCAGGTTCTGGAGCAGGTATATACCGCACTGACGGAGAAGGGATACAACCCGATCAATCAGATCGTAGGATATATTATGTCTGGAGATCCGACTTATATTACCAGCCACAAGAGTGCCAGAAGCCTGATTATGAAGGTAGAGCGTGACGAAATTCTGGAAGAACTTGTAAAGGTATATATCGAGACGAAGCTTCAGTAGAACGTGGATGCAATACGGAAATTAAAAAGCGGAAGAGTAAAACAGCTGGCGACAACAGTCCAACATCCGACGGGCTGCCAGCTTGTTTTGTTATGGAGAAAATAGAATATGAGAATTATGGGGCTTGATTTTGGCTCAAAAACCACAGGGGTGGCGGTCAGCGATCCATTAGGCATCACGGCACAGGGAATTGAGACGATCACACGAAAAGATGAAAATAAACTGCGCCAGACCTGTGCCCGGATTGAAGAACTGATCCGGGAATACGAGGTTGAGACGATTGTTTTGGGTTATCCTAAAAATATGAACAATACACTGGGAGAGCGTGTTGAAAAGACGCTGGCATTTAAAGAAATGCTGGAACGGCGGACTAATCTTCCGGTTGTTATGTGGGACGAGCGCCTGACAACCAATGCGGCCGAGCAGATTTTGATCGAGAGCGGCGTGCGCCGGGAGAACCGCAAGAGTGTGATTGATAAGATCGCGGCAGTATTGATTTTACAGGGCTATTTAGACCTGCAGGCACAGGGAAAAACAGAGTAAGTGCAAAACCTCAAAAAGAATAGTGAACTTGATGAAAGAGGGAACCTTTCCGCTCCGGTTGAAAAGATGAACGGAAAGAATCATTAAAAGAAACATTTAGGTATAAAGAACAAATAAAATAAAAAGCATAAAAAGAAAAAAATATCAGAGATAAAAGTCGATGATTGAAAAATAAATGTTAGAAGGAGAATCAAAGAATGGGAAACCTGGATTCAATGATGGAAGATCTGAACAATATGGAAAACAGCATCACACTGAAGGATGAGAACGGCGAGGAAGTGAAGCTGTATGTCCTGGAAGAGACAAAGTTAAATGGCGAATCTTATCTGCTGGCAAGCGATACAAAGGACGGCGATGGAGAGTGCTATCTGCTGAGAGATACATCAAAGCCGGAGGATGCAGAGGCAGCTTACGAATTTGTGGACGATGACGGAGAACTGGAGTATATGTCCAAAGTATTTGCGGAGCTGATGAGCGATCTGGGCGTTGATATCGAATAAAAATTGAATTTTGGAGGTGCATTGATTGAAAAAGGAAAATAATCATAATAAGGTAAAGATCATACCGCTCGGTGGTCTGGAACAGATCGGTATGAACATGACTGCCTTCGAATATGAAGACAGCATCATTGTAGTAGACTGCGGTATGGCGTTCCCGAGCGATGATATGCTGGGAATCGATCTGGTTATTCCGGATGTGACATACTTAAAGAATAATATCGATAAAGTAAAAGGTTTTGTGATCACGCACGGACATGAGGACCATATCGGCGCGCTGCCGTATGTACTCCGCGATGTTCCGGCGCCGGTGTACGGCACCAAACTGACGATCGGACTGATTGAGAACAAGTTAAAAGAACATAATATGATGAAGACCGTCCGCCGCAAGGTCGTAAAACACGGACAGTCCATCAATCTCGGATGTTTCCGGATTGAGTTCATCAAAACGAACCACAGTATCGCGGATGCATCGGCGCTTGCGATCTTCTCCCCGGCAGGCATCATCGTCCACACCGGCGACTTCAAGATCGACTACACACCGGTATTCGGCGAACCGGCGGATCTGCAGCGTTTTGCAGAGCTTGGCAAGAAAGGTGTGCTGGCGCTGATGTGCGACAGTACCAATGCGATCCGTCCGGGATTCACGATGTCAGAGCGGACCGTCGGAAAGACCTTTGATTCGATTTTTGCAGAGCACAAGAATAACCGAATCATTGTGGCGACGTTCGCATCCAACGTAGACCGTGTCCAGCAGATCATCAATACGGCGTACCACTATGGACGTAAGGTAGTGGTCGAGGGCCGAAGCATGGTCAATGTCATCGGCACGGCGAGCGAACTTGGATACATCAATATCCCGGAAAATACGCTGATCGACATCGAACATCTGAAAAATTATAAAAAAGAAGACACCGTCCTTATCACGACCGGAAGCCAGGGCGAGTCGCTGGCGGCTCTCTCCCGTATGGCGGCAGACCTGCACAAGAAGGTTTCGATCATGCCGGGCGACGTGGTTATTTTAAGCTCCACCCCGATTCCGGGCAATGAGAAGGCCGTTGCAAGAGTTATCAATGAGCTGTCGATGAAGGGCGCAGAGGTCATCAATCAGGATACCCACGTATCCGGCCACGCGTGCCAGGAGGAGATCAAACTGATGTACTCCCTGATCCGCCCGAAATTCTCCATTCCGGTGCATGGCGAGTACCGTCACCTGATGGCACAGCGCAATCTGGCGATCTCGATGGGCATTCCGAAGGAAAATGTCATCCTGATGCGCTCCGGCGATGTGATCGAGATTGGGGACGAGGGCTACCGCGTTGCCGACCATGTACAGGCGGGCGGCATTCTCGTCGATGGTCTTGGTATCGGTGATGTCGGAAATATCGTTCTGCGGGACCGTCAGAACCTGGCACAGAATGGTATCATTATCGTGGTGCTGACGCTGGAGAAATACAGCAACCAGCTCTTGGCCGGACCGGATATCGTATCCCGTGGTTTTGTCTATGTGCGTGAGTCTGAGGATCTGATGGAAGAAGCACAGAAAATCGTGGATGAAGCAGTACAGGGCTGCCTCGAGAAGCATGTGAGCGACTGGGGCAAGATCAAGAATATCATCCGCGACAGTCTGAGTGATTTCCTCTGGAAGAAGATGAAGAGAAATCCGATGATTCTTCCGATCATCATGGAAGTATAGAAGAATGTAAAAAGTGGCATGGAGGCAGGGACATTTTGCTTTCCATGCCGTGTGGAATGAGAAATCATTGACAGAAAGCAGCACGGAGGTGGCATATGAGCCGGACATCGGGGGAACCCCATATCGCAGTATCGATTCTGGACAGTGTGTTCCGAATCGTCTTTCTGGTACTGACACTGTTTCTGCTCTATGAGGGCGCGACAAAGGGCTACTGGCTGGGGCATGAGATATTCAACCCGACTGCGGTTGAGGCAGAGCCGGGAAGAACGAGAACGGTTACCATCGAAAAAGGCGAAAGTGCCTCCGAGGCTGGAGCAGCGCTGGAGCGCGCCGGCTTGATTGAGAACCGTGTGGTCTTTGTGCTGCAGGCAAAGATTTATGAATACAAGATATATCCGGGAACCTATCAGTTCAGCACCGCCCAGACGTCGCTGGAGATGCTGAAAGAGATGGATGAGGCGGCAGCTTCTGCCGCCAGCCCGGAGGAGGAAAAAAGTGATAGTAAATGACAGAATTACCGCCTATATCCAGTCGTTAGACGCGGGCAATGGACCGTTACTCGACTCGATAGAGGAAGAAGCGCTGGCTGACTGCGTGCCGATCATCCGCAGGGAGACCTCCGCATTTCTGAAAACACTGATTGCTCTCAAGCGCCCGCAGTCGATTCTGGAGGTAGGAACGGCTGTGGGCTATTCGGCTTTACTGATGAGCCGTGTGATGCCGGAAAACTGCCGGATCACGACGATTGAGAAGTATGAAAAAAGAATACCGATTGCCAAGCGCAATTTTGAAAGGGCAGGAAAAGAGCCGTGCATTACTTTACTGGAAGGCGATGCGGAAGAGATACTGGGGACGCTTTCCGGCCCTTATGATTTTATATTTATGGACGCGGCGAAGGGACAGTATATGCACTGGCTGCCTCAGATTTTGCGCCTGCTTCCGTCCGGCGGCGTCCTTCTGTCGGACAATGTCTTACAGGACGGCGATATCGTGGAATCCCGCTATGCGGTCGAGCGCCGCAACCGGACGATCCACACGCGGATGCGCGATTATTTGTATGAATTGACACACATGGAAGAATTTGAGACGTCTATCATCCCAATCGGGGATGGCGTGGCGCTGAGCGTGAAACGGTAAAAATGAGAAATTCAATCGGTGACGATATGCCCTTCAAAGATGAAAATGGTTTGTTTTGCCTGTAAACACAGAGAAATCGGCAGGTTGCAAACAGGGGAATATGTAGAGCACGAAGAAAGGAAAAACATGAGAAAACTGGAACTTTTAATCCCGGCGGGCAGTCTGGACGTTCTCAAGACGGCGGTTCTTTACGGAGCCGATGCGGTTTATCTGGGCGGCGAAGCGTTTGGCCTGCGGGCAAAAGCGAAGAATTTTACAAACGAAGAGATCAAAGAGGGCATTGCGTTCGCCCATGAGCGCGGCGTCAAAGTATATATTACAGCCAATATTTTTGCACACAATGATGATTTAGCCGGTGTGGAAGAATATTTCACAGAACTGAAAGAAATCAAGCCGGATGCGCTGATTATTTCCGATCCGGGCGTCTTTGAGATTGCCAGACGGATTCTCCCGGAGATGGAGATCCACATCAGTACACAGGCCAACAATACCAACTATGGAACCTTCCTGTTCTGGTATAAACAGGGCGCGAAGCGCGTGGTGACGGCGCGGGAACTGTCCTTAAAAGAGATCCGCGAGATCCGCGATCATATCCCGGAAGATATGGAGATCGAGAGCTTCATTCACGGAGCGATGTGCATTTCCTATTCGGGACGATGTCTTCTCAGCAATTTCCTGACAGGGCGCGACGCGAACCAGGGTGCCTGCACGCATCCGTGCCGCTGGAAATACGCGGTGGCGGAGGAGACGCGCCCGGGCGAGTGGATGCCGGTCTATGAAAATGAGCGCGGCAGCTATATTTTCAACTCCCGCGATCTGTGCATGATTGAGCATATCCCGGAGATGATCGAGGCGGGAATCGACAGCTTCAAGATCGAGGGACGCATGAAGACGGCGCTCTACGTGGCAACTGTGGCGAGAACGTACCGCATTGCGATCGACGATTATCTGGAAAGCCCGGAAAAATATCAGTCCAAGATGGAGTGGTACAAGAGTGAGATCCGCAAATGTACACACCGGGAATACATTACCGGATTTTATTTCCACAAACCGGGTACCGAGTCGCAGGTATACGGAAGCAATACCTATGTAAAACCGTACACCTATCTGGGAACGGTCGGCGCCGTGCGCGAGGATGGCCTTGTTCATCTGGAACAGAAGAACAAATTCAGCGTCGGTGAGACGATCGAGATCATGAAGCCGGACGGACGCAATTTGCGCGTGGAAGTGAAGGGGATCTTTACCGAGGATGGAACCGCGCAGGAGAGCGCGCCACATCCGAAGCAGCAGCTCTGGGTAGACTTGGGCGGCATGGCGGAGACGCAGGATATTCTGCGGCGTGAGGACGAAGCGCTGGACTTGTAAAAAGGTAAAGGCTCTGCATGGCGAAAGAGCCAGCGGCTGGATGTGCTTTCAGTTTGTAGATGGAACATGTTCGATTGAAAAATCTGTGTGGAGCAGCAAAATCAGCAAATGGAAGAAATACATCTGAGTTGACATCAGGAGGGAGACAGATGGTTTGGTTTTTAGGAGGAACGGCGATCCTGTGCCTGTTATATTATATCATAATCGTTATTTATTCGGGCGTTTCGACTTCGTTTGCCCTGATCTGGCCCTGTCTGGCAATCTTTTTGGGACTTCTGGCGGCGGGCTGGTGGTATGGCAGCCAGCATGAGGGAAAGATTCCTGTCTGGGTCGGTGTCTCCGTTGGGACGGCGTGCGCGGCGGGGCTTCTGATTCTGGTGATCACAGAGGTCTTGATCGGCTGGAGTGCCATCACGGCGACGGGACAGCCGGCCGATTATGTGATCGTGCTGGGGGCGCGTGTGCGCGGCACAAAGATCAGCAATTCCTTAAAACAGCGGCTGGAGCGGGCGATCGAGTATTCGGAGGAGTACCCGAACACGGTTCTGGTGCTTTCCGGCGGCAAAGGGCCGGGGGAGGAGATCAGCGAGGCGCGGGCGATGTACGAATATCTACAGTATAACGGGATTCCGGCGGATAAGCTGCTGATCGAAGACCAGTCCTCCGACACGGTGCAGAACATCGAGTTCAGTCGAACCGTGATCGACCGGCAGGAGTACAATAAAGCGCAGGCGGCGCGGGCCCACCTGATGGAGTTCTACCGCGAGCGCCCGGACGGCGATACCATCCGAATCGGGATTCTGACGAGCAATTACCATGTGTTCCGGGCGGAGGCGATCGCGCGCAGGCAGGAGATTGAGCCGGTCGGCGTGGCGTCCGCGTGCGATCCGGTGCTGGCAGTGCACCTGTGGCTGCGGGAGGCATTTGCCGTACTAAAAGATAAATTTATGGGAAGACTGTAAATAAAAGACTGTAAATAAAGAGGTTATTGTCCACAGGTAGGCACTTTTGGAACCGAAAGTGCCGTATGACAACGTAGTGGCAGCGGATTTTGCTGATTTGTAATGCGAAGCATCAGCAAAATCCTGTTACAGTTTGCACAACGTGTGAACTGTAACAAGGGTTCTGCATGGTGTTTGTAATATGGCATATGTAATCATGTGGAAACCCGCGGGATTGTTACGATGAAGAGATAAGAAAGATTAAAAAAAGAAGAAAAGGAGCGATTCAGCAGATGCCTGTATGGGTGGCGGAATCGTTTCGGAGAAAGGAAAGACAGCATGACAGTAAAGGATTTGAAAAGCTATCAGATCATAAACGACAAGCACGTAAAAGAGCTGAATTCCGAGGGAATTCTTCTGGAACATAAGAAAACGGGTGCGAGAGTGTTCCTGCTCTCAAACGATGATGAGAACAAGGTGTTCTGCATCGGATTCCGCACACCGCCGTCTGACAGCACGGGTGTGCCGCATATCATGGAGCACAGCGTCCTGTGCGGTTCGGCGAAATTCCCGGTCAAGGATCCGTTTGTAGAGCTGGTGAAGGGATCCTTAAATACCTTCTTAAATGCGATGACCTATCCGGACAAGACGGTATATCCGGTGGCAAGCTGCAACGACAAGGATTTCCAGAACCTGATGGATGTCTATATGGACGCAGTTCTGCATCCGAATATCTATAAGGAAGAGAAGATCTTCCGCCAGGAGGGTTGGCACTATGAGATGGAGTCGGCAGACAGCCCGATCACGGTCAACGGTGTCGTTTACAATGAGATGAAGGGCGCATTTTCCTCCCCGGAGGGCGTGCTTGACCGCTACACACAGAACACACTCTACCCGGATACCTGCTATACACACGAGTCCGGCGGTGCACCGGAGGTCATCCCGGAGCTGACCTATGAGAATTTCCTGAATTTCCACCGCAAATTCTACCACCCGTCCAACAGCTTTATCTATCTGTACGGAAATATGGATATGGCGGAGAAGCTGGATTGGCTGGATCGTGAATATTTAAGCCACTATGACCGTCAGCCGGTGGATTCGGAAATTCACTACCAGAAGCCGTTTGACGCGCCGAAGGATCGCGAAATCTTCTATCCGATCACCGAGGATGAGCCGGAGGATCACGCAACCTACTTGTCCGTCAATACGGTAGTTGGCGACGATCTTGACCCGATTCTCTACATGGCATTCCAGATTCTCGAATATGTGCTTTTGGATGCGCCGGGCGCTGTCTTAAAGAAAGAGCTTATCAGCGCCGGAATCGGTCAGGATATCCTGGGAAGCTATGAAAATGGTATTTTACAGCCGTATTTCTCTGTCATCGCGAAAAATGCGGATGGCAGCCAGAAAGAGGCATTTTTAAAGACAGTAAAGGGAACGCTTAAGAAACTGGCGGATGAGGGCATCAACCAGAAGAGCCTGCTGGCGGGCATCAACTACTATGAGTTCCGCAGCCGCGAGGCGGATTTCGGCAACGCGCCGAAGGGCCTGATGTACGGTTTGCAGTGCTTAGACAGCTGGCTGTACGGCGGCGACCCGCTGATGCATCTGGAATATGAAGAGACGTTTGCATTCCTCAAAAAAGCGGCTAAAGAGGGATATTTTGAAGAGTTGATCCGCAAATACCTTTTAGATAACCCGTTTGAGGCGGTGATCACGGTCAGCCCGAAGCGTGGACTTACGGCGATCGAGGATGAGAAGCTGCGCGAAAAGCTGGAGGCATACAAAAAGAGCCTGAGTGCGGAGGAGATTCAGGCGATCGTGGACGGCACGAAAGAGTTGAAAGAGTATCAGGATACCCCATCCCCGAAGGAAGATTTGGAGAAAATTCCGCTGCTGAAACGGTCAGATATCCGCAAAGAGGCGGAGAAATTCATCCTGACTGAGCGCGAGATTGACGGAACTAAGGTACTGGCGCATGAACTCTTTACTTCCGGCATCGGCTACCTGCGCGTGATGTTCCGCACCGACCGCGTCCCGTCCAAGGATCTGCCGTATGTGGGACTTTTAAAGGCAGTGCTTGGATTTGTCGATACGACGAAACACACCTACAGCGATTTATCGGATGAGATCAACTTAAATACCGGCGGTATCACGCTCAGCGTGAGCTCCTATGCGGACAGCCGGAAACAGGGGGCCTTTACCGGTATCTTTACCGCGAGTGCCCGCGTCCTGTGCGAGAAGTTGGATTTCGGATTTTCAGCGATTGCGGAGATCCTGCTGGATTCGATCCTCGATGATGAGAAACGTCTCGGTGAGATCGTGGCAGAGACGAAGTCGAAGAGCCAGATGCGCTTAAATCAGGCGGCCCATTCGGCGGCAGTGATGAGAGCCAGCTCCTATTTCTCTGCAGAATCGGCCTTTGACGACTGCACGGGTGGAATCGGCTTCTACCAGTTCCTCGAAGAGACGGCGAAGCAGTTCGAGGAGAGAAAGGGCGAGGTCATCGCGAAGTTAAAAGAGACGGCGGCACGCCTGTTTACGAAAGAAAATATGCTGGTAAGCTACACGGCAGCAGCCGAGGATCAGGCAGGGCTTGAAACAGCACTTCCGCTCTTAAAAGATCGTCTTCCGCAGGGCGACGGAACGGTATATCCGTTTGAGTGGAAGAAAGAGAACTTAAATGAGGGCTTCATGACATCCTCCCAGGTCAATTATCTGGCGCGCTGCGGCAATTTCGTGGAGAAAGGGCTGGCATACAAGGGCACGCTTCGGACGCTCAAAGTCATTCTCGGATATGATTATCTGTGGATCAATGTCCGCGTCAAGGGCGGCGCTTACGGCGTCATGAACGGAGCCGGACGGTTTGGCGACAGCTATTTCGTATCCTACCGCGACCCGAACCTGCGCGAGACGAATGAGGTTTACGAGGGCGTTGTGCCGTATCTGGAGCAGTTTGAGGCGGATGAACGCGACATGACGAAGTTCGTGATCGGAACCATCAGCGACCTCGATGCACCGCTTCTTCCGCCGTACAAGGGAGTACGCGCCGACGCAGCCTGGTTTACCGGCGTGACGGATGCGATGGTTCAGAAAGAAAGAGACGAGATCCTGGCAGTGACACCGGAGGACATCCGGGCGCTGGCACCGATTATCAAGGCGGTGCTCAGCGAGCAGAGTATCTGTGCGATTGGAAATGCGGAAAAAGTGAAAGCAAATCAGGATCTGTTTAAGACAGTGAAGAATCTGTTTAATTAAATGATTCAATTAAACTAAAAATGGAAAATCATTTTTGCCTGCTTTTTGATGAGAATTCTTGTTTCAATGAGATGGTTAAGACTGCTTTGTTTTGTACGAATTCCTTCGAAAGCAGGTACAAAAATGATTGTTTGAAAAATTGTAAATGAATCCAAATGAAAGGAAACAAGATGGCAAATACAGATACAAAAGAGTTTAAATCTGGTTTTGTAACTTTGATCGGACGCCCGAATGTCGGCAAATCCACGCTGATGAACCACCTGATCGGACAGAAGATCGCGATCACATCGGATAAGCCGCAGACGACCCGAAACCGCATCCAGACTGTTTACACGGACGAGCGCGGACAGATCATTTTCCTAGACACACCGGGTATCCACAAGGCGAAAAACAAGCTGGGTGAGTACATGGTCAATGTCGCGGAGAATACCTTAAAAGAAGTCGATGTGATCCTCTGGCTGGTAGAGCCGACCACCTTCATCGGAGCAGGCGAACGCCACATCGCGGAGCAGCTCTCCAAGATCAAAACGCCGGTGATTCTGGTAATCAACAAGATTGATACGGTTAAATCGAAAGAAGAGATCCTGACCTTTATCGCGGCATATAAGGATATTTTGAATTTTGCGGAGATCATTCCGGTTTCGGCTCTGAAAGAGATGAATATCGAGGATGTCAAGAGCAGCATTTTTAAATATCTTCCGGCAGGTCCGCAGTTCTACGATGAGGACACCGTTACCGATCAGCCGATGCGTCAGATCGCGGCGGAGCTGATCCGTGAGAAAGCGCTTCGTATGCTGGATGACGAGATCCCGCACGGCATCGCGGTTGTCATCGACCAGATGAAAGAGCGCCCGAATGGCATCATCGATGTGGATGCGACGATCGTGTGTGAGCGCGATTCCCACAAGGGCATCATCATCGGAAAAGGCGGCTCTATGTTAAAACGTATCGGAACCGCAGCCCGGATGGAGATTGAGAATCTGATGGATACAAAAGTCAATCTGAAACTCTGGGTCAAAGTGCGCCGGGAGTGGAGAGACAGCGACTTGTATATGAAGAATTACGGATATAACCCGAAAGAGATTTAAGTGACTATTTCCGCAGATTCACGTATTTATGGTTTATGCTGGAAATTCAATCATGACAAAAATGGATTTGTGAATAAGAATTCTTAATGAAAGATAAAATTGCAGAGATTTTTGTTTAAAACTGTTTGAGCAGGAAGGAAGGGCTGCATGAGAGATTTAATACAGACAACCGGAATGGTGCTTTATGCAGCCCCGGTAGGAGAGTTTGACAAACGTCTGGTTCTTCTGACGGGAGAACGCGGAAAAATCACAGCATTTGCTCGCGGGGCGAAGCGGACCGGAAGCTTGCTGCGCGCGGCAAGCCGCCCCTTTGCATTCGGAACGTTCACACTCTCCGAGAGGCGGGACGCCTATAACCTCTACGGAGCGGAGATCGAAAACTATTTCGAAGGTCTGGAACAGGATGTCGAATGTGCCTGCTATGCGTCCTACTTTGCCGAATTTGCCGAATACTTCGGAAGAGAAGGCCTGGAAGCCAGGGAAATGCTGCGGCTTTTGTATGCGTCCTTTCGCGCCCTCCTAAAACCCGCACTCCCCAACAAGCTCGTCCAGCGTATCTTCGAGCTGAAAATCATGGTCATCAACGGCGAGTACACCGAAGACCCGCCCCTGCGCGCCGGCGACTCCGCCCGCTACGCCTGGCAGTATGTCATCTATGCGCCGATTGAGAAACTGTATACGTTTCTTTTGAAGGAGGATGCATTTGCACAATTTGCGGCAAATGTGGAGAGGAATAAGAGGGCGTATGTGGATAAGAGTTTTCATTCGTTGGAGATATTACAGACGATTATATAGCATTGTGTGAGAAATACATATAATCTATATCTGGAACTACTTAGTATATGCAGAAATTGTTGTCTGTTGGATAGGAAGATAGATAACATATGGCTATCTAGGGAGGGAGATTCATGTGAGGGCGGCACAGGCTTTCTGCTTATGAATTGTACGCATCTTGAACACAGGTGTCCGACTGGGACGGATGGAGTCCGTCATAGGCGAACACCTGTAGTGAAAGCAAGCGAACAATCATAAGCCGAGAAGCCTGTGGTGTCCTCGCATGAATCTCCCGGAGTAACAAGGAGGAGTACTATGCCAGAACCCAAATTCCACCAGAAAATCGCCTGGTTCAACTTCATCTGCTGCCTCATGGTCATCTGGACACACTCCGGCAACGCGGATCTGTTCTTCCCAGAACTGGGTCAGGACGCACCGTGGTGGCATTTCCAGTACCCGGTCATGCAGGAAATTCTTCGGGTGGACATCCCGTGCTTTATCATGCTGTCCGCCTACCTGTTCTACCGCAACTTCACGATGAAGCGGCTGGGAGAAAAATTGAATAAACGTCTGCATTCGCTTCTGGTTCCGTATCTGCTCTGGAATACGATCTATTATGTGGCGTATGTGGCGGCAAGCTATCTGCCGGGACTGCAGACCATCGCCAACCGGACCGATCTGGTGATCACACCGGCGGGGGCCTGGCAGGCGATCACGAAGTACACCTTCAATCCGGTGTTCTGGTTCATGTATCAGATTATTCTGCTGGTTTTGCTGGCACCGGTTCTGTATCTGTTCCTGAAAAATGTCTGGACGGGAGCGCTATTCCAGCTGGTTTTGCTGGTGGCGCTTGTGAAAGGGGCGGCGCTGCCGGAGCTGAATCTGGATGCGCTGATTTACTATTCCTTTGCCGCTTATGGGGCACTGCATGGAAGAAAATGGATCGAGGCGGTGTGGTCGTGGAAGCGGGCCGCGCTGGGGGCGGTGCTTTTGGCAGCCGGGATATTCATCAGCCGGAGCTATTACAACCTTTACGTCATTCCGGGAATTGTTTTCTACCAGCTTTTAGCGGTCATCGGCATCTGGATGATGGTAAACGAGCGGTGGCTGGGGGAGGTCAGACCATTTATGACCTGCACCTTTTTCATCTATGCGATCCATTTTGTGGTGGTTCGCTTTCTCAATAAGACCGCGGCGCTGCTGTTTCCAGGCAATGCAGTGGTTTCTATGCTTCTGTATGTGTGCATGCCGCTGTTTGCGGTCACACTCTGTTATCAGGCGGCACGCGTACTGCGGAGATACCGGCCGACTCTCTGGAATGTCTTGAATGGGGGACGCTGACAGAAGCGGGATTTACGGTTTAAAGCCAGGCACTTTGGGAATCGAAAGTGCCGTAAGATAATAGGGTGATAATGTGTATGCGCTTTTTTCAGGTGCAAGGCTTGAAAATACATAGAAAAGCAGTTATACTATAAAAACTTGGGAGGAAGAGCAATGGAAAAAAGAGGATTTCTTCTGGCAGCGTGTACTGCAGGGGTGGCACTGACCGCCTGTGGTTCACAGACAACTGCCTTTTCCCCTTCGGAGAGCTGCGTATATGTGGCAAAAGACGGGGCGCTGTCGAGCGCTTTGGTGGAGCAGACCGGTGGTATTTCGGTTGATGAAAATGAATTAAAGCAGTATTTAGAGACGGCGGTGGCTCATTTCAACGAAGAAAAAGGCGCCGAGGCTCTGGCACAGAACCAGAAAAATGCGGAAAAGCTGCCGGTGGCATTAAAAAGTGTGAAGGCAGGAAAGGACGCAGTGACGGCGATTTTTGATTACGCTTCCTTTGAGGATCTGAAAGCATTCGGGGAGACGAATGACAACGAGGACACCAGCAACTCCCTGACGGCGTTGGAAGCAAAGTCGCTTTCGGAGGCGATCGCCGATGGATGGTTTTCCGAGGGCGACCTGGTAAAGGCGGACGGAAGCGAAGCCGGAGCGGATGCCATCCAGAGTGAAAAAAGCGGCATGGCGGTTCGGAGTGAGGGCGGCGCGACGCTGATGGTCGGCGGAAAGGTGCTTTATCGCAGTGCCGATACAGAGTTAAAGGATGAATCAACCGTCAGCCTGCCGGAGACAGGCACGGCCTATGTGATTTTTAATTAATAAGAGATCATGGTCAAAAGATTGTTTGATTCAAAATCTTAATAAAAGAGATGGAAGATTGAATTTTGAGGCGTTTTTTGCAATCGCTCAATGATAAATTCAATGACTCAAAAGACAAAAAACAGAATGATTGTTAAATTCGTCTATCTGCCGGATATCGCAAGAGAAGGCGGGGACGGGTACAATGATAAATGAATCAGGAGGACAAGACAAATGGAAAAGACGATGGACAAAATCGTGGCGCTCGCAAAATCAAGAGGATTTGTATATCCGGGTTCTGAGATTTACGGCGGCCTTGCCAATACATGGGA
>JBNMLY010000046.1:0-16115 GCA_050875065.1 Otoolea sp.
ATGTTTCCGGTTGGGAAGTATTTTCCTCCGTCGTCTCCGGTAATGTCACTTCCCCTGTCTGCGGCAGTGTCGTCTCATGAACCAGTGTTGCATCCGTCTCAATCGTACTGTCCGTCTTCGAGTACCCCACCGTGTAGGCACGATCCGCGATCTCCCGCGCGATCTCCTCCATCGTCATACTGGCAAATGCTTTCATGTCTTCCTCAGTCAGATCGTTGTCCCGGATCAGTTCCTGCAGGAAATATGCTTTTCCATAGGAAATGCTGTATTTCTCCGCCAGGTTCTGGATCCTCTCGGTCACCTTCATCTGCTGATCGTAGACAACTGCCTGCACCGCGTGTTCCTGCAGGGATGTCTCCACATCCCCAACTACGTCCTGGCGCAGGGACGAAGCTTTTTTCTCATCCTCATTCGTAACCGTGACCAGAATCGCATTGTCAAGCTCATCCAGATAGCCATTTCGGACCATCGAACCAATCAGTGCGTTGACAGCAATGTCAAGGTCAACATTTTTCAAATTCATATCATCCAGGATCGTCTCCGCATCCTTGTTGAGCGGATTCGCCTGCAATACTTTCTCGTTCCGGTTGACGGAAAGCTCAATACTCGGATTGACATCAATGCCAATGACCGAATCGACGCGGTGATTCTGGTAAAACGAGACACCGCCTCCTAACACAGCCACACACAGACAGGCGGCTGCTGCCATCGCCACGGTCCGCATCCGGCGGTACATCCGCACTCGGCGGGATGGTTTTACATAGAGCTCCTGTGGCGTCGAGAGATCAATTTTATCGAATACGTTGGGAGTCAGGGCGTCCATCGCCGACCGCAGATGTGACTCAATCTCATCCTGTTCCCACGCTGTTTCAGAGTGATCGGTCAATGTACTCCCTCCTCTCTCAGGTGTTTTTTCAGTTTTTTCATAGCACGGTTGTACTTGGAAAGCACCGTTGCCAGCGGCATCTCCAGATCCGCTGCAATCTCACGGTGTTTAAGTCCTGCCGAAGTGCGCAACAGTACAATCTGCCGTTCCTCTTCATTTAATATCTGGAGCGCCGCACGCAGTACCATCTTATCTGCAGCGTCCTCAATCTGGGGACAACACTCCCCTGTCTCCATCTCAGAAAGATCTGAAAGTCCGATATCCGCTTCATGCTTCTGGTCACGGAAGCGCATATAGCAGAGATTTCTGGCAATCGTAAACATCCACGCCAGTGGTTTGCCCTGCGACTGATAGCTTCCGGCGGAAGTCCAGACTTTCAGGTAAAGCTCCTGCATGACCTCTTCGGAGTCCTGCGGATTCCGCAAAATCGAGAGAATGAAGCCGTATATAGTTTTATCCGTATTCTGATAAAGCTGCTGAAACGCCGCCTTATCTCCCTCTGCCACTCGCAGAAGCAGCTTTTCATCGCTCATCTTATCATAGGCGACCGGCTCCTCCATGGTCGTTAAAAGCCCCATCAAAAACATGGACGAAATTTCCTTTCTATATAACTTAATGCAATAAAACCATTTCTTATTGCATCAGTTATCATTTTCTTATCTCACTATTTATTCATACTCGACCTTTTCTAGGAAAAGCCCCTCCGGCGGAGCTGTAAAGCCCGCCTGACTACGTTCACGAGAATCAAGCGTTTCCTCCACTGACTCTAATGTCCTCTTATGGAGCCCGATTTCGATCAACGTGCCTGTCAAAATTCTTACCATATTATAAAGGAATCCATTGCCACGAAAACGAATTTCGCACACACTCCCCTGCATAGAAAAGTCAACAGCAACCAGATTTCGCACCGTCGATTTCTTCATCCGTTTCAGGGAGCAGAATGCCTTAAAATCATGCTCGCCCGTCAGATACGCGGCCGCCCGCTTCATCGCCGCTACATCCAGTGCTTCCCCCAGGCCGTACACGTAGCGGCGTTCAAACACATCTTTCTTCACTGCCGTCTCAATCCGATAGCAGTATGTCTTGGAAACAGCGTTTAAACGGCTGTGAAAACGTGCTCCCGCCTCCTGTGCTGATACAACAGCGATATCATCCGGGAGATACCGGTTCAGATAGATCTTCACTCCTTCGGCACTCATCCCGCTACACGACACCGGAAGATGGAAATTTGCCACCTGTCCCCACGCGTGGACACCGGCATCCGTCCGCCCGGAACCGTGCACCTCAATCGGCTGCCCCGCCATCTTTTCCAGAATCTGTTCTAATTTTCCCTGTATCGTCTTGTCCGTATTGCCCTGCTTCTGCCAGCCATCGTAGCGGCTTCCGTCATATTGCAGGGTAATTTTTATATTTCGATCTGGCATTTTTTCTCCATCTGTTATCAATTTCGATTTAAAATAAATCTTTTTTGCTTAATTCAATCTTTCATCTTTTTTCAAGAAACTCTTTTACACTGATTTATGGCTGTTTTCAATCACAATTCTTATAAACACCACATTACCATGTGGCGTCCTTTGTTTTCAAAATACCCGCCATAAATACATCCTCAATATTTTCTTCCAACCGCTACGTATATCCGACTCACCACCAGATACAGCAGCGTCCCCGTCAGCACTCCCGCCATGTCCAGCCACACATCACTGATCTGCCCGGAACGGCCTTCCGTAAAAAGCTGGATCGTCTCATCGACAAATGGGATGGCAAAGATGGCGATTCGGTGGAGTTCGAGAAAGATAAAACTTCTAATTTCTTTCTTACGCCATCCCAACGTCCGCTCTTCTAACGCAGTTAAAGTTTCCATGCTTTCCGGGACGCTTTTATTCCATTTTATATAGGAAGCGCTCTGCCTCAACAGAATACCCAGCCCTGTATACTCAATAAAATGGGCACATTTCCGCACAATATGCTCGGTCAGCCATGGAACTGCAATTCCGACACTTTCCGCCAGATTCTGCAGAAGCCGTAAAACACTTCCGCTCTCCGCCGACGACTGCACTGCAGGACGCATGGAGTTAGAGTAGATGAACATAATGTACAAAATCAATATAATGTGCCAAAGCCAGGCGCTTTGCGTAACACCTTGTTGGGTCAAGACCTTTGAGCACAAAACATTTTCTAACCCATGCATATTCCTTTCTCGTTCTGCACCCATATTTTCTCTACTGACTCCACTTGCCTTATCTTTCATTCATATTTCCTTTTCATCATTGGCTTTTTTGTCTTCAATTCTATTTCAGAATCCCGCTCTCATCAATCCGATGCACGGCCAGATTGATGGCATCCTCGTCCTGCACCAGCGCCATCCGCACGTGTCCCTCGCCCGATGGTCCAAAGGCACTGCCCGGTGTCACCAGAACGCCCGCTTTTTCAAATAAGGTCTTTACAAATTCCAAGGAGCTGGTAAATCCAGCCGGAATCGGCGCCCACACGAACATCGTTCCCTCCGGTTTTTCCATCTTCCAGCCGATGGATGCAAGCCCGTCGCACAGGCAGTCGCGCCGTCTCTCATAGGCCGCCCTCGTCGAGGCCACACAGCTCTGGTCGCCGGTGATCGCCGCGATCGCCGCCTTCTGAATCGGCAGGAACATGCCGTAATCCATGTTAGATTTCAATGTTTTCAGATGGCTGACCACCTCTTCATTTCCCACGCAGAAGCCGACGCGCGCCCCCGCCAGTCCATACGTTTTCGACAGGGAGTTGAACTCCACGCCGACCTCTCTCGCACCCGGAAAACGTAAGAAACTTCCGCAGGTTCTTCCGTCAAATACCAGCTCACTGTACGCGTTGTCGTGAAGCACGATAATATCATATTTCTTTGCAAACGCGATCAATTCTTCGTAAAAACTGTCCGGTGCCAGCACGGCGGTCGGGTTGTTCGGATAGGAGACAATCATAAATTTCGCTTTCTGAGCGACTTCCTCCGGAATCTCTTTCAGATCGATGATATAGTGATTTTCCTCGCGCTGCGGCATATAGTAAAGCTCTGCCCCCGCCAAAGATGGGCCATCTGCAAAGACAGGATAGCATGGATCCGGCACCAGGACCACATCGCCCTCATCCACGATGGAAAGTGCGATGTGCGCCAGTCCCTCCTGGGAACCAAGTAGGGAACAGATCTCCGTCTCCGGGTTCAGTTCTACCCCGTAGCGGCGCGCATACCAGTCCGATACCGCCTCCAGAAGCGCCTGCTGATCCTGAATCGCATACAGATAATTTTCCGGTACCAGACAGGCTTCGCTGAGCGCCTTTAAAATATGCGACGCCGGGGCAATATTGGGCGCGCCGATGCTCAGATCGACGATCGTTCCCCCCTCTGCCAGTTTTTTCTTCTTCATCTGTGCCAGCATGGAGAAGACTCCCTCGCCAAACCGGTCCATTCTATTTGCAAATTTCATCCTGTGTTGTCCTTTCTTGAAAGAAACATCCGATGTTCTTTCCTTTTCTATTTTTATCTCTGTGAATCCTCTTTTAAGCTCTAATAACTTTCATCTGCCCAATCCCTCCGTCAAACGGCTTATTCAGCCAGCTCCACTGAATCTTATCAAACTGTCTCCGCTAAATCAGGCTATATAAATATTAATTATAGTACAAGCATATGGGAAAGTAAAGGGAGGATAAAGCCTCTCGACAGCCACTCGAGCGTCTATAACTTTTTAAAAATGTTGTAAAAACAACAGACTTTTCCATACCAGACGTTTATACTTGTCATGTACTCAAGAAAACGAGGAAAATGTGACGGCGTCAAGTCGTTACCAAACATATTTCATTTAGCAGCCATTTGGAACTCCCTTTCAAATTGGCATTAAAACAAAAAACAAAATCAAAATAGACGTTCTGACATATTTCATCCTGTCATGTATGGAAATTGGTCAGATGCACACAAATAAGAAAGACGAGGAATTTATATGGTACGAAGAATTGTAGAAATTGATCAGAAAAAATGTAACGGCTGCGGACTCTGCGCCTCCGCCTGTCATGAAGGTGCTATCGGCATGGTGGATGGAAAAGCAACCCTTTTAAAGGATGATTACTGCGACGGCCTGGGCGACTGCCTGCCGGCCTGCCCGACCGGTGCGATCTCTTTTGTTGAGCGGGAGGCCGCAGCTTACGATGAGGCAGCCGTCCAGGTTCACATGGCGGCACGCAAGGCAAAAGAAGTGTTAGAAGCAAATGCTGCGGCATCTCATTCGGACCGCCCAGCCTTCGGCGGATGTCCGGGATCTATGAGCCGTTTCCTAAAACGCCCGGAAGCAGATACCGCTGAATCCGCTGGTTTTTCCACTCCCGAAACGATTCCGGTAAGCACCCTGTCCAACTGGCCGGTTCAGATCAAATTAGCGCCGATCCATGCCCCATATTTCGACGGCGCCAAACTGCTGATCGCTGCCGACTGTACCGCTTATGCTTACAGTCGCTTCCATCAGGACTTTATCCGTGATAAAATAACTTTGATCGGATGCCCAAAGCTCGACAGCATCGATTACTCCGAAAAGCTGACCGAAATCATCCGAAATAACGACATCAAGAGCGTAACCGTAGTCCGCATGGAAGTTCCATGCTGTGGCGGTATCGAGCACGCCGTGAAAAACGCCCTGCAGGCAAGCGGAAAATTCATTCCGTGGCAGGTAACGACGATTTCGATTGACGGAAAGATCTTGGATTAATTTTTCTGGGAATCTGCACATTATAAATAACTATAAACAGCGCATTATAAGGAGGAAGAGCATGGAATACCCCTACATCAAAAATATCACACATGAAAAAGTTCAGACTTTAGCCAGTCTGGTAAACGCCGAGGATGGCCAGATCGTCAGCAAGACACTGGCACAGAATGAGGCCGTCAGCGTCACCCTGTTCGCATTCGCGAAAGGCGAGGAAATTTCCACCCACGACTCCACCGGCGATGCAATGGTAACTGTTCTGGAAGGTACTGGACTTTTCACGGTTGACGGCGTCGAGCATCTGGTTCATGCCGGTGAAGTGCTCGTCATGCCGGCGAAAAAACCGCATTCGGTTTATGCGCCGGAGGCTTTCAAGTGGATGCTGACGGTGATTTTTCCATTTAACTAACCAAAAACAGGCATATTGCAAAACGTTTCTATCATTTCAGGCAGAGCTCTCAAACAGGGAGCTCTTGCTTTTTTTTTGCGCATATGCTACTTTAGCAGTAATAGAACTTGAACTGCAGAAAGGAAGTGTTCCTATGCCATTATTAAAAAATCATTATACCTCTAAAGATTATTGGAATCTTCCAGAGGGCGAACGTGCCGAACTGATCGACGGAACATTCTACAATATGGCTCCGCCAAGCCGAATCCATCAGGAAATTTCCGGACAGGTTTACAAAACAATTACAAACTATATTGATGCTCACCACGGTTCCTGCAAAGTTTACGCAGCCCCTTTTGCCGTCAATCTGGACGCCGATGACAGAGATTGGGTAGAACCGGATATTTCTGTCATCTGTAATCCGGATAAATTGACCGATCGCGGCTGCTCCGGCGCTCCGGATCTCATTTTTGAAATTGTCTCTCCATCCAGCCGCAAATTAGACTATGGAATTAAGAACGGAATCTATTCCCAGTCAGGCGTCCGGGAATACTGGATTATCGATCCGGCCAAGGAAAAAGTTGTAGTTTACTATTATGATCATGATAGCGATCCTTGTCTTTACTCGTTTAAATCTGATATTCCGGTTGGAATCTATCCAGGTCTGAGTATTAAAATCAATGATTTGCTGAAAAATTATTAAACATCCAATTTAAAAAGGGAAATCCCCAACAAAAAGGATTTCCCTGAGAGCGGAGACGGAGGGATTCGAACCCTCGTGCCGGGATGAACCGACAAACGCATTTCGAGTGCGCCGCGTTACGGCCGCTTCGCTACGTCTCCAGATATTAGGTGCTTCTCTTCGAAACACCTATACTATTATACATGATAGTTTGACATTTGTCATCTGTTTTTTTCACTATTTACTGATAATACGCATCAATCCCGTTCGCAATTCCCCCGGCGATCAATTCCTGGTAATCATCCTGTGCCATCTTCTGGTCTTCTTCCGGGTTACTCATGAAGCCCATCTCGACGATAGAAACCGGAATCTTGCACCAGTTGATGCCGCTCATGCTGTCTGTCTCCTGCACGCCGCGGTTTTTGAAGCCGGTGGCTGCGCAGACAGAGTCGGTAATCTTCTTAGAAAGAGAATAGCTGGCCGCGTGAAGTCCGCCGTTGTACGGGTTTGCCGCTGTCTGGCACATGGAAAGAGTGCCGTTGACTGTCGTGTTATCCAGCGAATTACCGTGAATCCGGACGAAAATGGAAGCGCCGCTCTTGTTGGCGATCTCCGCTCTCTCCGCATTGCTTAAGATGACATCGTTGGACTCACGGATCATCACGACCTGATAGCCTCTCTCTTCCAGAATCCGTTTTAATTTCTTCGAAACAGATAAAGTAAGCTCATATTCCGGCAGCTTCGTCGATACGCCCTCGGCTCCGGCGGCTACTTTCGCCTTCATGGTCGAGGATCCCGGTCCGACCGGCTCTTTGTCCGGGTTGCCCTTCGCCTGATGTCCCGCATCGATCGCCACGATGCGTCCGTTCGATACCGGGGCACCCTGTGCGTCTGCTTCCGCGCCCTGTGCCGCTACCGCCGCTTCCTCGCTGCCCGGCTCGGTGGTCGTCAGGTACTCAGAGCGGATAAAACAGCTCTTATCCTTATAAAGCACCTCGCTCCAGCCATCGCCGATGCCGACGCGCTGCACGCTGTCTCCCTGATTGAGCTGTGTCACAATCCCATATTCCGTTCCACAGCCGGAACGCACGTTGATCAGGTTCTCGGTCGCATACACGGTCTCATCGACACTCTGGAAGCCGCTCGCCGTCGTTTTATCACTTTCCAGCTCGCTCTGATCTGCAACTGCTTCCGCATCTGCTTCCTGAATGCCCTGTGCATCTTCCAGCTCCAGACTGCGTTTTGCGGCATTCGGCACCTGTTTTTTCGCCGTCTGCTCCGTCGGTTCTGTCTCAGCAGCCGCCATCTGCACCTGTTTCTGTGCCTGGTTCGGAAGGGTAAATCCCGCATGGCTGACGCCAATGGAACCCGCTGCGACCACAATGGCCGTCACCGCCGCCCAGAAATATTTCCGGTAATCCGGTGTGCCTGGCTTTCTTTTTCTGCTTTCTCCTCTTGCCATCTACTAAAAACTCCAATCTTATAGAAGATTCTAACCTCGCCCTTCTCCGCGCATTCACTGTTTCCAAACAATGTCATCGCAGCACGGCTTTGATCTCGGCAGATATTTCTGCCCGGCTAAAATCTTCTTTCATTTCTAATTATTCGATCGTACCGCCGCCGACAACATATTCGCCATCATAAAAGACAACTGCCTGTCCCGGCGTCGCCGCTCTCTGCGGCTCATCAAATAAGCACTCCACCCGATCTTCGCCAATCTTGCGGATCGTGCAGGATGCCCCTTTGTGGCTGTAACGAATCTTCGCACTGACGCGCATCTCCTGATCCCCGAGATCCTCAATCGCCATCCAGTTGAGGTTCCGGCAGGTCAGATGATTTGAAAAGACGTCCTCATTTTCCCCGATCACGACCTCGTTCGTCTCCGGACGGATCTCCGTGACAAACACCGGATGGCCGAGTGCCAGATTTAAGCCTTTTCTCTGTCCCACCGTATAGTGGGTGATTCCTTTATGACGGCCTAAAATATTGCCGTACTTATCTACAAAATTGCCTTCTTCAATCCGGCAATCACTATTTTCCTCGATAAATTTTGCATAATCGTTGTCCGGCACGAAACAGATCTCCTGGCTGTCCGGCTTGTGTGCCACCGGAAGTCCAATCTCCTCCGCCATCTCACGAATCTTATCTTTTGTATATTCGCCCACCGGCATCAGGGTATGTGCAAGCTGATGCTGGGTCAGGTTATAAAGCGCATAGGTCTGATCCTTCGCCGCCGTCGCAGACTTGCAGATCGCATAGCGGCCATTCGGCAGCTTCTTCACGCGCGCATAATGTCCCGTTGCAATATAATCAGCCCCAATCTCCAGACTTCTCTGCAGAAGGGACTCCCATTTTACATATCGGTTGCAGGCAATACACGGGTTCGGCGTGTGGCCGTCCAGATATTCCTGCACAAAATAATCCATGACATTTTCTTTGAACTCTTTTTTGAAGTTCATCACGTAATACGGGATCTCAAGTCTCTCAGCTACCCGTCTGGCGTCATCGACCGCGCTCAGACCACAGCAGCCGCCGTGCTCTTCCTGCTCAACATTCGTCTCATCCTGCCAGATCTGCATCGTGACGCCGATCACATCGTATCCCTGTTCTTTTAAAAGCCAGGCAGCCACGGAGGAGTCAACTCCTCCTGACATGCCGACTACTACTTTTTTCTTTTCCATTAATACTCTTCTTCGACTTCTTCCTCGCCGATATCCGTCTTCGGTTTTACGAGTCCTTTGATCTCGATGCCATTCTTCTGCGCATAATCCCAGAGAGCCGCGTGAATGGCTTCCTCTGCGAGCAGAGAACAGTGTACCTTGACTGGCGGAAGTCCGTCCAGTGCCTCCATAACGGCTTTGTTGGTAACTTCCATTGCTTCCTGGATGGTCTTTCCCTTTACCATCTCGGTCGCCATACTGCTGGTCGCAACGGCGGCGCCGCAGCCAAATGTCTTAAATTTTACATCCTGGATGATCTGGTTATCATCGATATCCAGGTAAATACGCATAATATCGCCGCATTTTGCGTTGCCGACGGTACCCATACCGCTGGCATTCTCAATCTCTCCTACATTTCTCGGATGCTGGAAATGATCCATTACTTTCTCTGAATACATCGGGTGTTTCCTCTCTATATCTTCATTCACTGTGCACGTGCATAGTAACGAAATTTGCCATAGCTTCACATTGAAATACGGCAAATTCCCGCTGCTACCACGTTATCTTACGACACTTTCGGTTTCAAAAGTGCCTGCCTATGAACATTTATTCTATTTGAAACGTCTCTCTTACTGCTGCGGATGTTTCTTTACGAAGTCCTCATACAGCGGGGACATAGAACGAAGACGTTCTACAATCTTCTTTAAACAGTCTACCGTAAAGTCGATCTGCTCCATGGTAGTCTCGGCTGACAGGGTCAGACGCAGGGAACCGTGTGCAATTTCGTGCGGCAGTCCGATGGCCAGAAGTACATGGGACGGATCCAGAGATCCGGAAGTACATGCAGAACCGCTGGAACCGCAGATGCCTTCCATATCAAGCATGATCAGCATGGACTCACCCTCGATGAACTGGAATGCAAAGTTTGCATTGTTGGAAAGTCTCTGGGACGGATGTCCGTTGAGACGTGCAAACGGGATTTCCTTTAATACACGCTCGATCAGATGGTCGCGCATCGCTTTTTCTTTCGCTGTGCGCTCTTCCATCGTCGCCATCGCAATCTCAACTGCCTTGCCGAATCCTACGATACCCGGTGTATTCTCGGTACCGCCGCGGCGTTTACGCTCCTGTGCACCGCCGTGGATGAAGGAACGTGTCTTTAATCCGGTGCGGATGTAAAGGAAGCCGGTTCCCTTCGGTCCGTTTAACTTGTGAGCGCTGGAACTGAGCATATCGATATGGCACTCATCTACATTGATCGGAACATGGCCAAATGCCTGTACCGCATCCGTGTGGAATAATACGCCGTGTTTCTTCGCAATCTCACCAATTTCCTTGATCGGCTCAATCGTACCGATCTCATTGTTTGCAAACATAACGGAGATGAGGATGGTGTCCGGACGGATCGCCTTCTCCAGCTCGTCTAATTTAACAACACCGAACTCATCTACATCCAGATAAGTAACCTCGAAACCTCTCTGCTCCAGGTACTCGCAGGTGTGCAGAATCGCATGGTGCTCGATCTTGGTCGTGATAATGTGCTTGCCCTTTGCCTGATAGGCCTCTGCTGTGGAAACCAGCGCCCAGTTATCAGACTCCGTGCCGCCGTAGGTAAAGTAAATCTCGTTGGACTTTGCGCCCAGCGCTTTCGCGATCGTCTCGCGAGCCTGTGCAATCGCTCTCTTCGGCTCTGCCGAAAATTCATAGACGGAAGACGGGTTGCCGTAATACTCCGTAAAATACGGAAGCATTGCCTCCACTACTTCCGGACGCGTTTTGGTTGTCGCCGCGTTGTCCAGATAAATCAACTGTTTCATAACTAATAAATCCGCCTTTCTTCTTAGTGTATGCACGCCTGCCTTTATTGTGATTGTATCACACGGAATCTCACGGCAGGAAATCCCTGCCCGTAAACACTTGCTGCGTACATAGTTTGTAGCAATAAAGGTAAAAGCTTCATCTACGTTCTTTACTATTATATAGGAAAATTGAAAAATTACAAGCAAGAATGAGCGGTTTTTCAAAAAACCTAGTTAAAGAGGGGGTATATAATGTGCTCTCTACTAGAAAAGCTGCTTTATTTATCCAGACAATAAAAACTAAACTCCCCTTCCGCCAACGTCTTCTCACTTCCATCCTCATAGATGATCGAGCGGCAGTTCACGATGCTTTTTCCTCTTTTAATATAGGTAGCTTCTGCTACCAGCTCTTTTTCTCCCATGCCGGAACGCAGGTAACGGAAGCTGGTGTCCAGCGTCACGTATTTGCGCCCGTCGCCTCTCGCGAGCAGTCCTGCTGCCATCTCGCCCATGATAAACATCAGTCCGCCGTGGACACTTCCCATCGCATTGCGCCCGGTTTTCCCCGCCTGTGCGCGGACTTCGGCGCGCTCCGCATTCAGAGATGTGGCATAAATGTTATTGTGGCGCATGAAGGGGTTGGTTTCGTTGACGGTTTTGATTTGGTTCTGCCAGAAAATTTCCTGTGTATTCATCGTTTCTGTCCTCCTGTTTATCATTTTTTCTCATCCCCCCATTATAGCAGATACAATAAAAAACCGTCCAGCTAGGAGGGGTCAACTCCTGACTAAACGGTTTTTTATTAAATCTTTTCTCCACTTCTGCCTTGAAATCCGTTACCCAATCGGCAGCCATTCCGTGGAAACGCTTGGTTATCCTCCGAGAGGGAATCTTCGGATAACTGCTGTGGCGCAGGTCATTGGCTTCTGACCACGCCTGGAGGGTTGATGCAATAGGGTTTACATAAATAAAAAGAAATAAACTGGTAACGGATACCTGTCAATACTTATACATAAAAGGGTCTGGTATAAATTCAGGAACGTTCCTCACTTGACATATCGCTATTGTAATATTATTATATATTATTAGGATACTTCTAAGTGGAAACTCTTGTTTTTTCCTGATGGCTATAATATAGCACGCATCGATTTGAAATGCCATCCCCGGAACGAGAATATAAATATTGTTTTTTTACAATAATATAAGCATTTAAAAATAGTCCTATATAGCAAAGGCTAATTTAGCAAAATGGAGGCAGAAAAATGTATATCAAAAACCCGGAATATTTTATTACCACGGTCCGCGAGGGAAGCATTTCCAAAGCGGCTGAAAAGTTATATCTGTCGCAGCCATATTTAAGCCAGTGTATTGCACGAACCGAAAAGGAATTAGGCGTCAAGCTCTTCGATCGCAGCCATATGCCGCTCAAACTGACTGAAGCGGGAAAAATCTATATGCGTTATCTGGAAAGTGTAGGGGTTCTGACCGGACAGTTTGAGGAACAGCTCGGCGAGCTGAAAACAGGACGCAGCCGTACCCTGAATGTCGGCATGACCCTGTGGCGCGGATCCGTCCTGCTGCCGGACATCCTGCCAAGCTACTCCGAAAGCCATCCGGATGTCCGCATCACCTTACGTGAACACCACACTGCCCAGCTCTCTAAGCTGTTACAGGAAGATCAGATCGATTTTGCCCTGATGAATATGCCGCTCAATCTGGATGACTTCGTCTACGACACCATCTTCAACGAGCGCCTTCTTCTGGTGGCCAGCAAGGAGCACCCGGCCATCCGCGGCCTGGAAGCCGGTACACCGGAGCATCCGCTCCCGATCGACATGAAAAAGCTGCGCCGCGAGCGCTTCATCCTTCTCCAAGAGGATCAGGTCATGGGACACGCGATGAAGAACCTCTTCGCGAAGATGAACATGGAGCCGAGGGACGCCCTCTATACCACCAGCAGTACGACCTCGGTCAACCTGGCGGCCAGAGGGTTCGGTATCACATTCCTGCCGGAAGGCGGTATCCGCCACACCGCCCACGTAGAGCAGCTTGCTTTCTTTACCGTAGACAACCCGCCATTCAGCGTGCCGCTACTGCTTTTATATAAGAAGAACAGCATCATTTCGCCGCATGCGAGGGACTTTATCGATATGGTGAAGGAGTATTACCGGAATCTGGAAGAGAAAAAGGTTAAGGCATAAAACATACAAACTAGGGCTTTATCCCCTAACAGACACAGGCAGCCTGGACGATATCCGTCGAAGCTGCCTGTGTTTTATTTCATATTTTTCTGTCATTTCTTGGTCGAATTTATTCAACATTTGAAGAATTTTTATTCTACTCATCTTCCTTATCCAGATTCAGACCATTTACTCTGTCTTTTAATTCATAAAGCAAATCAATATACTGTTCCACAATCGTATGGCAATGTTCCTTCACGATCTCACAGTCATAGTCATGTGCCAGTTCATTCCTCACCTTTAACATCTGCATCCATGCGTCATCTGAAATCAGATTCGCCTTGTACGCCTCTCTCAGCACCTCTCTTGGGGAACCTGCAACAAATCCAGTGATGGCGTAATACTGCACCAAAATGTCTTTCATGACCTTCCATGATAAATCAAAGGTAATGCTAAATTTGGCACTCGTACCGCTCAGTACAAATGAATCGCTTAAATCTCTCTGTTTCGCCTCTGCCAATGCATCCAGTGAATTGCAAAATGACTGAAATCTCCGCTTAAATTTTGCGTCCATATTCCCTGATATCCTCCAACAACAACTGATTTCTGCACGTATCCAGATTGAGCAGATCCACGCTGTAAAGGGTCGGCAGATCCTCTACAGCCTCCAGCAGTGCATCAAAATCTGCCACTCCTGAAACAGCGATGTCAATATCGCTGCGTTCTCTCGCCGTCCCTTTGGCACGTGAACCGTATAGAATGATTTCTTTTGCATGGAATGATCTGCATAATTTTGCTGTTTCCTGTATGACTTCCTGTGCGTTCACTGATACCACCTGCCTTTTTCTGTATTTTAACATAAACAGTGAACTACCGCATCTATATTTTTAATAATGGCCAGCTCTATGTTAATATAATAAACCGCCGCACCGGTGCCTCATACGCACTCTGGCTGCGAGTATCATTCCGATACACCTTTCAGCCAGCGCTATGCCTGAACCTGTGCGGCGGTTTTTTCAGGGGATTCTATGCGAAATCCTCTAAATTATTTTCATTTTTTCTAAGACAATGTCCTGATTATTCAGCCTTCTCAGACTCTTTCTTTGCGTTCAGGTACTCCTGAATGTTCGCCATAACCTCATCTGCGTTCAGGCCATGAACCATGCAGGCCTCCTCCAGAGACTCGCCGATGGAAGACGGACAGCCAACACAGTGCATGCCTGCCTCCATCAGAACATATGCAATACCCATATCATACTGAAGCATCTCGCCCATTGTGGTTGCTTTTGTAATTTCCATGATAAAACTTCCTTTCTATTCATACTTGCAGTCTTTTTCGCAGCCTTGCGGATCCTGCCGCCGCTGCCAAAACACCGCCATTTTTCTTATGCTTTCTTATATTAACACGAATCGCCCGGTTTTACTATCTTTTTTTACGAAACCTGAAAAATGTTGCGATTCACCGGAAAGAAATTTTTCATACTGAAAATTTTGTACAATCCAGCAACAGCCTTCCCCTTCTCTTGCATCCTTTTCTCCTTTCTCTTATAATAACCATAATTGTTCCATATTTTCATATTGGAAATACAATGTATCTCTGTTTTTATGCCAAGACCAGAACGCACTCTTATTTTTATACATAAGGAGTTTTACAAAATGGATCCTTTTTCCATGTTAGAATTATTATTATCCGAAAACCAGTTCGAGCTCATTTTTCCAGAACCAGACAGCTCTGCTCCCGGCACGATCCGTCTGGTCTACCTGATGAATGACGCCGTCGAAAGTTTTCTGCTCTTCCACAACGCCCGCCTGACCGGTGCTTACGATCCGGCCTACGAGGGTGAACTGGATGCCCTCTTAACCCCGGATGAAAAAGAGCGCTACGCCCTGATCGTCCATCAGGGGGAATCCGTTGTGACACTCTTTTTCAAAGAGCTGACCCTCGAAAATCACTACTATGACTACACGCAGATCGGACACTTCTGGATGAGCGGCTACGAATACCTCCGCCAGCTCGAATACCGCATCGCCATCCTGCGCGACAAACTCGACTACCTGGGGGAAGAATCCTGCAACGAGGTAGAACGGGAACTTGCCGCCCTCGCGGAATTTCCTCCGTTAAATGTCTGCTGCTACCCGGCCGTCCCGGAAAAATACCGCGTCATCCGCGAAAATCCCTGGCATCTCTCCGAGGACGCCTCCCGCGTCTTCCAGTCCATCGCCGCCGAAGCCGGGGATCAAACGCTGCTGCGCCGTCTGAAAAACTATAAACAGCACCCCACCAAGCGCCGCGCCCGCCAGCTCGCCCGTCTCCTGCACCGAAATGTCCATGCAAAGACCGTCGATCTCCTGACCCAGAAGCTGCAAAAGGCCGCTTCCGTCTACCCGTCCCGCCCCTTCGGAACAGCCCAGCAGACCCGCCACCTAGCGCTTGAACTCCTTGCTCGAAAAAGACAGAAAGAACTGGAACAGCGCGGCATCCACTCCGAACTGCTGCGCGAAGAACCATTTACAACGGCACAGGACTCGATCGAATTTAAGGTGCACCTAATGATCTGGGAGAACGGATTTTTGAATCGCAAGACGCGGATTGAAACTTGGGAGGATAAATAACCCCCCTCACAATTCCACACCTATCATTTCATCCACATGAGCTATATTAGTAGTGGAACGCGAAAAACCTGAGAGCGGCTTCCAGTGTTGCTGCCATAGCCTTCTGAGCTGTCAGTTGTACGCATCTTGAACACATCTGTCCGAATGAGGCGGACGGCAGTCCGTCGCAGGCGAACAGATGTTGTG
>JBNMLY010000047.1:0-15929 GCA_050875065.1 Otoolea sp.
CGCCGCCAGCGTTCATCCTGAGCCAGGATCAAACTCTCATGTTAAAGTTTTGATTCCAGTCAAAATTTCGCTTGGCTAATTTTAACCGTTATTACTGTTGTTTGGTTTTGTTCTGAATGTTCTCTTGAACTTCAAGGCTTAACCAAAAGCCTTTGTTCTTAGAATTTTCAGGGTTTTACATACTGTTCAGTTTTCAAGGTTCTTTGTTGTCGTCTCATCAACAGCTCGTTTATTTTATCATAAAGCAGTTGTCGTTGTCAACAACTTTTTTATTTTATTTTTTTGTTGTTAAGCTCTCGCTCAACAGCTTGAATATCATATCATAGGCAGTTGTCGTTGTCAACTGTTTTTTCTTATCTTTTCAACATTTCTGTAAACAAGAAAACCTGTGATATTCGATTCTCCCTGCATATGCAGACCAACGTCAAAACACGTTAGAGCTAAAGTTTACCATTTCAGTGTTGACTTGTCAAGGGATTTTTTACTTGCTTTTTACAAAATTTCCTTTCCCATCTGCACAGCATAAAAGCTGCAGCGAACCATTCGATATCACAGGTCTTTCTTCTCTATAAAGTTTTAAATAATCCGTTTTACAACACCCATCAGAATGCTTCCAAGCACATTGTGATCGTATAGCCAGGTCAGCCAGGCATTGCCCTCTATCTGCTGAAGGAAGAGGCGGCCGATCGCCGTCGCCGAAAACAGTGTGATCAGCAGTCCTGCTATCCAGACAAAAAAAAGTCCTTCCACCCCGCCCAGCGCAGCGCCCGCCAGACGGTTGATACCCGATATGATAGGAAGCCGGGCAACCACATTTAAGGAAACGGACAGAACGCGCAGTCCGCCAAACACAACTGTAAACAGCAGGAAAAAGCTTAAAATATTAATCAGGCTGTTTGCCAGATAGCGGCTGATGTAGTGGGTAAAGCTGTTTACTCCCAACGCCTCATAAACCTCGCTATTATTATTTTCCAGCAGGGCGTCCTTTAACTGACCCGGAAGCTCCATTTTCTCGATAATACTACGTTGGACGGACGGCGGTGCTCCATCAGCCGCCCCGTCTGTCGTCTCGCCATCCGTCTGGATAAACTTATTTACGCTGTCCTCTACTGCCTGATAGACCGCCTCGTTACTCCGGAGCAGATTTGCGATACACGGTGCGCCGAAATGAACCACCCCCAGAGAGAGTACCAGGGAGACAGCTGAAACGGCCAGGCGGACAAAGCCACAGTAATGTCCGTACAATACCATCGAAAGCAGATAGACTGCCACTACCACAAACAGCCAGTTTTCTTTTATATAAGTACCCATTTTCTGATCGCCTCCGCTACGCCATCTTCCCGGTTCGAACCGGCAATCCGATCCGCCCGCTCTTTCAAGAACGGAGCGCCATTTTCCATCGCCACACCGATTCCAGCCGCCTCCAGCATGGACCAGTCATTTTCTCCGTCTCCAAATGCCATCGTCTCCTCCGCCTTAATTCCCAGGTAACGCCACAGATCCCTAAGACCGCTTCCCTTTGCGACTCCCGCCGCATTAAGTTCCAGGTTCCACGGAAGGGAGGACGTTACCAGCACCTCCGGCATTCCTTCTAACTTTTTCCGGACCGCCAGTTTCGTCTCCCGGTCTTTAAAATTCAAATTCATCTTCTGTACCGGGCATTTTCTCTCCTGTAGATACGCCGCCATATCTTCAACCGCCCGGCGCGTCTCCCGGATATAGGCGCATTCGCGCTCCGGTATCCCATACGCCTCCAGCTGTGCCAGCAATCCCGTCTCACTGACACCGCCGCCGGACACATACATATCATAAATGACTGGATACTGCCGCAACACTTTTATAATTCTTATCGTCTCTTCCCAGCTAAGGCAATGTTCCGCTACCCAGATCTCTTTCTTAAAATCTCTGACCGATGCTCCATTCGTAAAAATACCATAGTGAACGCCCGGCAGGCCAAGCACCTCCTCCGGCACCGCAGGCAGGGCGCGTCCGGTTGCCGGGACAAGCTCAATTCCGCGCTGCGCGCATTGTTCCATCACCGCTCTGGTCTTTTCCGACACGTGCATTTTCTCATTTAACAAAGTCCCATCCAAATCTAGGGCTATTAACCGTATTCCCATCTTTCTCTCCCGCATCTTGCATTGCTATTCACACACACGTGACCAATAACGAATTTTGCCGTAGCTTTACATTTAAATACGACAAATTCTACTGCCACATTATTTTACGGCACTCTCCGTTTCAAAAGTCCCTGCCTGTGAACATCAACCATCTTTCTGCACTGCCAGAAAGCGCTGCCGGGAATCGTGTTCCCCCGCAGCGCTTTCTTTTACTAATTGAATTTGATTTTTAAATATTTTAAATTATTTTAATCAATCAAAAAAGTGTTTCTCTTTCAGAATGAGAAGGCCATCCTTATCGTATTTCGATGAGAACAGGCCGCTGAAGGACTTCTTCTCCGCCTTATCCGCAGCTTCCTCGATCAGATCCTCGGCGCTCGTCTTGGTAAGCGGTTCTCCGTCCTCCTCCATCATCTCAGCGCGCTCATACAGAGCCAGCATACTCTTTCCGGAAATGCTGCAGTCGATCTCCGATGCATATTTGCAGGCATACTGGACAAACTCCTCTGTATCCAATTCTCCCTTAGCTTTAGGGGATGCTTTTGCATCTTCAAAGCCATTATCCTCATCTAAATCAGCCCCTCTGGACGAAACAGGTTTTCGATCCTCATACTCCGGTTCTTCATAATCATCCTCATACTCGTCGCGGTGAGCACGGCGGCTATCTCCCCGATCATAATCCTCTTTATAATCATCCGGCTCATAGTCATCTTCCAGCTCATAATCATCGTCTTTTTCATAATCATCTGGCAGGTCTTCCTCCTCATATCCCGGCTTTTTATTCTGCTCAGATGCTTCCTGGCGACGCACTTCCTCTCGCTGGCGTGACTCTTCCCGCTGCTGTTCTGCCAAACGTCGCTGCTCGTCCACTTTCCGTGCTTCTTCCGCCTCTTTTTCTGCCTGCGCCCTTGCTTCTGCCCGGATGCGCTCTTCCTCCGCAAGGCGCGCAGCCTCTTCCTGCTGTCTGCGTTTTTCCTCTGCCTCGCGAACTGCCTGACGACGAAGTTCCTCTTCACGCTCTGCCTGACGCTTTCTAGCCGCCTCCGCTTCCTGAATCGCAATCGCCTGCTGGCGTCTTAATTCTTCCTCCTGCTCTTTCTCAGCAGCATCTTTCTTCTGAGCTTCGCAACCAATATACTGGAATCGTTCTGCCAATGCCGGATAGGTGCGATGCATCTGCTCTAAGCGTGCCTGCGTATCAATCAGGACAACGACCATGCCAGTCTCATCCTGGGTCATCAGTTCTTCCAGCTCTTCTACCGTCAAATCATCCAAATCCGCCGCATGTTCTACCACCAGATCCTTACCTGCCAGCCGCTCTGCCACTGACGCAATGCCGCGATGGGCAAGGTTTGCTCCACTGATCTTTGCCACTGGATTTTTCGTCCCCAATTCGTGATGAATCTTTTTAAGGGCGTCCAGCGCCATCGCAAGCCCTGCTGCCGGATCCTCCGCCTCGATCATCAGATGATTCGACTCCTGGTTCTCTTCCTCTTCTTCCGGTTCCAGATCCCAGTCCTCCACGATCGTTTCTTCCTCTTCTTCAAATTCGTGAATTGGAGCTTCCTCCTGTTTTTCTTCTGTCTCATCCAGTTCCGGCTGCCCGGCACGAACATTCTTAAAAATACGAGTTTCTCCGCCCGAAGCACCAGCCTCTTCCTCATAAGGCCGTATTTTAGACATTTCTTTTGCCAACGCTTCCTCCGCTTGCGCTTCATGAAGGCTTGCAATCACTGCCTCATCCAGCCCAGTCTTCTCTTCTATCTGCTCTGCCTCTGCCGGTGCCTCCGCGTGAGTTTCTTCTTCCGGCTTCTTCTCTTCCGGCTCCTCGTCCAACTCTATCTCCGGCTCATCTGCATCCAGGTACTCTTCCCCCTCTTCCGGTTTCTGGTAAGTGCCATTTTTATACTCTTCCTCAACCGCACGAAGTTTCTCTTCATACTTCTCGCGGTTCTCCACCAGATCCATCTGATATTTTGTCAACGGTGCATACTGAAGTTTCAGTTCCATCGCCTTATCCACATATTTTCCAAGGCCAAACATCAGCATAATCTTGTCGCAGATCCTTACACAGTCATCCGACTGATTGGCCTGATGGTAAAGCTCTGCTAAATGATATAACCACTTCTCATCCAATTCCTCCTGGCAATACCTCTCCAGGGAATTAATCTGCTGCTCCAACGGCGCATCCTTCGCCTCCAGAATCAGGAAACGAAGCAGATACTGACGGGGGTCATCACCTGACAGCTCGCAGAATTCCCGGTAATACGCCTCTGCCTCCTGGATATTGTTCTCACGCAGCGCAAGGTCGGTCAGTTTATATAAAAGTCCCTTTCCAAGCGGCGCTCTCTCATATGCCAGCAGTAAAATATCCTTGGCATCCTGATATTCTGCATTTTTTTCATAAATCTGGGAAATCGTTGTAAGCAGACTCGTACTACGCACACGGCGCCAGTCAATCGTGTCAGCTATCTTCATAGCTGTCTCATAATCAGCCTTGTTGACCATTTTCTTAATCTGCTCTACTTTGATGTTAAACTCATATTTATCCATCTCTTGCATCTCCTAACTTCCTGCTGCCGCAGAAGTTTTTCCATCTATTCGGACTACAGCTCTGTACGCCCATCCAGTGCGCGCAGAAGCGTCACCTCGTCAATATACTCCAAATCGCCCCCGACCGGAACGCCGCTGGCGATCCGCGTCACCCGGATCCCGGTTGGCTTAATCAGCTTACTCAAATACATCGCGGTCGTCTCGCCCTCCAGGCTTGAATTGGTCGCAATAATGACCTCGCTGACTTCCTCCTTCTGCAGGCGCGTCATCAGCTCCTTGAGCCGGATGTCGCCCGGTCCGATTCCTAACATCGGGGAAATCGCCCCGTGCAGTACGTGGTAGACCCCGTTGTATTTGCCCGTCTTTTCATAGGCCGCCAGATCGCGCGTATTTTCCACCACCATGATCGTCTGGTGATCGCGGCGATCGCTGCTGCAGATCGGGCACAGTTCCTTGTCGGTTAATGTGCAGCACTCCTTGCAGTAGCGCACGTTCTGCTTGGCCTCCAGAATCGCGCCGGATAAATGCTTGACCTGCTCTTCCGGCATATTGATGATGTGGAAGGCAAGGCGCTGCGCCGATTTGCTTCCGATTCCGGGAAGTTTTGACAATTCTTCGATTAGCTTGCTAATCTGACTGCTGTAATAATCCATCGCTTAGAACGGGAATCCGCCTCCCAGACCGCCAAGGCCGCCGGTCAGCTGGGACATCATCTGGCTGCTGTCCTCTTCCGCCTGACGGAATGCCTCGTTGGTCGCCGCCACGATCAGATCCTCTAACATCTCGATATCATCCGGATCCACTACTTCCTCGGAAAGTTTCACGGAAAGAACCTCTTTTTTACCAGATACGGTTACGGTTACCGCGCCGCCGCCTGCGGATGCACTGTACTGCTTCTCCTCCAGCTCTTTCTGCTTCTCTTCCATCTGGCGCTGCATTCTCTGCGCCTGCTTCATTAAATTGTTCATATTGCCCGGCATACCGCCTGGGAAACCGCCACGTTTTGCCATGGTGTCATTCCTCTCTTTCACTTCTTTTATTTATATTCAGACTGGCTGCCGATTGCAGCCGGTTCTATATATCTTACTATCATACATCAGCCCTCCTGCACGCCCTAGCACTTCTTTATTCGTAACCGCCCAACAACCCACAGTTACAGTCAAAAAACGTGCCATTCTGCCTTCGACAGAGAATCTTTGCCTTGCAAGTCAAGGTTTGTTTCCACAGTAAATGTGAAAACCGGCTGAATCCTTGTGTTTATTCAAATGAAACATCATCTTCCACCACAATATCCGCGTGGATCGCGTTGCTCAAGTCTTCCTCGCTGACATAATTGGTTGGCTGCGCCGCGCCGGAAGTCTCCAGACGCGCCTTGAAATGCAGCGTTTTTTCATATTTTTCCTGTACCGCCCGCTGCAAGTCCTCAAACACCGGTTCCCGGTTGATAATCGAGAAAATGCCGGCGTCTGTACAGACAATACAGAGGCAGCCCTCGCCCGCCGGCTCCACGCTCGTCTCATGGAGTGCCGACTTGACCGCGCCGCTGCTCTGCGCCAGGGACGCAATCCGTCCCCACTCTTTGCGTATCAGCATCAGGTCTTCGTACTGTGCCGGTGGAAGAGATACCGTCTTCGGCTCAGGCGGCGCTTCCGCCGCAGCCGTTCCGGAGGATGCCGCCTGCCCCGCTGCCGGTGCCAGAGACGCCAGCTTCTGGAGATTATCCGGCATTTCCTGCATCTTCTGCTCCAGAAGCGCGATCCTCTGTAAAATGGAATCAAGATTTCGTTCCATCGACGGCGTCGTCAGCTTGATAAAGGCGATCTCCACCAGAATCCGCTTCTGCGACGCATAGCGAAGCTGGCCGGAAAGCTCCGAAAAGATGCGGATATAACGCATCAGCGTCTCCGTATCGACGCCCGACGCCTCTTCCTTCAGAACTGCCAGATTTTCCTCCGACATATCGAGCATATCGCCCGGTTCGTCGGTCGTCTTGGCAATCAGGAGATTCCGCATATACCAGACGAAGTCGTTGACGAGCTGTGAAAGATCGCGTCCCTGGATGATCATTTCCTCGATCTCACGGATGCACGCCTTCGTGTCACCCGCTAACACCGCCTGAAACAGCTCGCTGAACACGCGGTTATCGACCGCGCCCAGCACCTCGAGTACATTGTCATACGTCAGCTTTTCCCCAAAGTGGAACGCCACGCACTGATCGAGAAGGCTCAGAGCGTCTCGCATCGAACCGTCCGCCGCGCGCGCCACATACCGGAGCGCCCGGTCATCCACATCGATCTGCTCGGCCTGCGTCAGCTCCGCCAGCCGTCCCGCGATCGTATCGATCGAGATACGCTTGAAATCGTATCTCTGGCACCGGGACAGGATCGTGATCGGAATCTTGTGGACCTCCGTCGTCGCCAGGATAAAAATGACATAGGACGGCGGCTCTTCCAGTGTCTTTAAAAGGGCATTGAACGCACCGATCGACAGCATATGGACCTCGTCGATAATGTAGACGCGGTAGCGCCCATCCGTCGGCGGATACTGTACCTGTTCACGGATATCGCGGATATTTTCCACGCCGTTGTTGGACGCCGCATCGATCTCCACCACATTGAGAGAAGATCCTTCCGCAATCTGACGGCACATACTGCACTCGCCGCAGGGACTTCCATCCACCGGATGCTCACAGTTGACCGCCCGCGCAAAGATCTTGGCGATACTCGTCTTACCCGTTCCGCGCGTACCGCAGAACAGATAGGCGTGTCCGATCCGCCCGGAGTTGATCTGATTTTTCAGGGTCTTTACGATATGATCCTGCCCCCGGACCTCTTCAAAGGACGTCGGACGCCATTTTCTGTACAGTGCTGTATATGACATAAATCACTACTTCCTTACTATTCGTCGCCGAAGCTGATACCTACATCCTTGGCTTCCCGGATAATATCACTCTGCGGATCGACCATCTTTAATTTGCCCGCGATATCCGCGAGCGGGATTTTTTCAATCTTGTCGTTGTTTAAGGCTACCATATAGCCATATTCCTTGCGGCGGATCATCTCTGCCGCCTCCGCGCCAAGGCGCGTCGCAATCACACGGTCAAACGGGCACGGCTCGCCGCCGCGCTGCATATGTCCCGGAACCGTCACGCGGATCTCCTGGCCGGTCCGCTCAGAAATCTGAGCGCCCAGCTCGTAGGCAACCGACGGATAAACCGGTCCATTTTTCTTCTTTTCTTTTAATTCTTTCTTGCTCAGGGCTGCATTTTCCTTGGAAATCGCGCCCTCTGCGACCGCCAGAATCGTGAAATTCTTGCCATTCTTAGCACGGCCCTTGATCGCATCGACCACCACATCGATATCATACGGGATCTCCGGAAGCAGGATGATATCCGCTCCGCCCGCGATACCGGCATAGAGCGCCAGCCAGCCTACCTTATGACCCATGATCTCCACGATGAAGACCCGGCCATGGGAAGCCGCCGTCGTATGAATGCAGTCGATCGCATTGGTCGCTACATCGACCGCACTGTGGAATCCAAATGTAAGATCGCTGCCCCAGAGATCATTGTCGATCGTCTTCGGAAGGGAAACGATATTGAGTCCTTCCTCCCGCAGCAGATTCGCCGTCTTCTGGCTGCCGTTGCCGCCCAAAATGACGAGACATTCCAGTTTCAGCTTGTAATAGGTGTGTTTCATCGCTTCCACTTTATCCAGACCGTTCTCGTCCGGCGTCCGCATCAGCTTGAACGGCTGTCTGGAGGTTCCCAGAATCGTGCCTCCGCGCGTCAGAATCCCGGAAAAATCTGACTGTTTCATAATCCGGTAGTCCGCATACATGAGGCCTTTATAGCCATCCTCAAATCCAACTATCTCTATGTCATCAAACATCTTGTACAGCGATTTTGCCACGCCGCGCATCGTCGCGTTTAAGCTCTGGCAGTCGCCGCCGCTGGTTAACATACCGATTCTTCTCATGAGCGCTTTCCCTTTCTTATTCGTAACCGTTCAGTCCCTTCGCAGTTACCTTGATTCTAAGTTTCCAACAACCCCCATATCAGGATAAACTACACCCATTTTGTAATTATAATACAATCATATCCCGCGGGCAAGAAAAAATTCCTTACAAAATACAGGGTTTTATCTGCAAAACACTTCGGACACAGAAAGATAAAATCTGCCGCCATGCATCTGAATCATTTGATATGAAATATATCATGGACATAAAAACGCCGGGATACGCTCTTTTAATCTGCTCCAGCACGGTTGTCCCGTCCATTTGCAAATTAAATTTCACATATCCCGGCTATATTCACACACCTGCAAAAATATTTATTTCTGCATCTATTTTGATTTAATTCAATAGAAAATTAAATCCGCACGCCCGGCTTCGAACGTATGCCATGGACGTTACCCTGACAGTTAACTCGGCCCAGGCTGCCTTGCGGCACACAAAAGGTTCTGCTTAGTGCTGCTGCATTCCTGCCCTGACACGGTTCACAGAGTTCTGTTGCGCAAGACCCAGACTTCAACGCCACTTATCAGGGGCAGCCCCACAGTAAAAACGCCCTCGGTCGGACAACACCCCTGCTATAGCGGATTGCAGGTACAGGGCACCGCTAACTCCCCGGCTGTGCGGAAACTTTATGACTTGGTCTTATATGACGGAATGACTCGCAGACCGTCAGCCTGTTTAGTATACATGGCAGCCGCCGTTTTGTCAAGCCGGAGCTTGACTGACAAAAGCTGCATAAAAATACATTTTATTGTTTTTTTATCATTTTTTATTCCAGAATCTTGCATCGAAAGAAAGAAATCATTATAATAGGAATAAGTCTAGCAGCTGTGAGGAAGTCAAACAGTTACTAAATCATAAAATTCTGTAAGATTGGAGCAACGATTATGGAGAAGAAAAATATCGACTGGAGCAACATCGGTTTCGGCTATATGCCAACGGATTACCGCTATGTTTCCATGTACCAGAATGGTTCTTGGGACGAAGGCACTCTTACCTCCGACCCGAATATTACCCTGAATGAATGTGCCTGTGTTTTGCAGTATGCACAAACCTGCTTCGAGGGTCTGAAAGCGTATACAACCGAGGACGGCCATATCGTTACGTTCCGTCCTGACTTAAATGGCGAGCGTATGGAGAATTCCGCAAAAGGCCTTGAGATGCCGCCATTCCCAAAAGAGCGCTTCGTAGACGCTATCACAAAGGTAGTAGAAGCCAACGCAGCGTTCGTACCGCCGTATGGTTCCGGTGCAACCCTGTACATCCGTCCGTACATGTTCGGTTATGATTCCATCATCGGCGTTAAACCGGCAAATATCTATCAGTTCCGCGTATTCTGTACACCAGTCGGCCCATACTTCAAGGGCGGCGCTAAGCCAATTACCATCCGCGTCAGCGATTTCGACCGTGCAGCACCTCACGGAACCGGAAACATCAAAGCCGGATTAAACTACGCAATGAGCCTTCATGCGATCGTAGATGCCCACAAGAACGGTTTCGATGAGAACATCTATTTGGATCCGCAGACACGTACTAAGATCGAGGAGACCGGCGGCGCAAACGTTATCTTTATTACCAAAGATGGCAAGCTGGTAACTCCGAAGTCCAACAGCATCCTTCCGTCCATCACACGCCGTTCTATCCTGCAGGTTGCAAGAGATTACCTCGGCATGGAGACCGAAGAGCGCGAAGTATACTTAGACGAAGTCAAAGATTTCGCAGAGTGCGGCCTGTGCGGTACCGCAGCCGTTATCTCCCCTGTTGGCAAGATCGTTGACCACGGCAAAGAAATCTGCTTCCCGGCAGGCATGGAGAAGATGGGCCCGGTTACCCAGAAACTCTACGAGACACTGACCGGTATCCAGATGGGCCACATCAAGGCTCCGGAGGGCTGGATCCACGTAATCAAATAATGACTGTATGGGTTCAGTTTGAACGAAACATATGGGATACAAAAAAGCTGGCGGAAATTATTCGCCAGCTTTTTCCTCTTTCTTCTTTTTTCGCTTTTCACGCAATTCTTTGAAAAATTCCTTCAACATCAGCGAACACTCTCCCCCCAAAAGTCCTTCTTCCGTCTCCACCTGATGATTGAATCCCTTTTCATCCAAAAGATTCAGCACGGAACCGGCGCAGCCGGCCTTCGGGTTCATGGAACCGATGTAAACTTTCGGAATCCGTGCCTGTACGATCGCCCCGGCACACATCGGGCACGGTTCCAGCGTCACGTACAGCTCACATTCTTCCAGCCGCCAGTCGCCCATGCGCTTGCACGCTTTTTTGATCGCCGCGATCTCCGCGTGCGCCAGTGCGCTGTGATCGACCATCCGGCGGTTGTAGCCCCTGCCGATGATTTTGTCCTCATACACGATCACGCACCCGATCGGAACTTCCCCGAGCGCCCAGGCCTTCTTGGCCTCGCGGATCGCCGCTTTCATATATTTTTCTTCCCGTGTCAATTTTGCTGCCACTGTTTTTCCTCTTTCTTGTTTTTGTATTTCTATCTTTTTTCCATCCAGATTTATCCGGTTCCGACAACATATATTCTTGTTCCAGTTTTCAGAGGAATCTGTTCTGCCGCCGACCAGATGCCGAAAGCGTTTAACTCGTGTCTATCCTATCCAGAAAGACCGCACTTTGTCAAGAGCCCCTCAAGAAGATCGGCCGATTTATGTAAAATTCAAATCCGTATACCAGTACCCAAACCGGCTGTCGCGCGGCGGCTGGCGGGTGGAACGGACAAAATGGTCGAAGCCGAACATTGCCGCCATATACTTTTCATTATTTCCATAGTGTCCCGGCACTCCCAGAATGTAATGTCCCTGTTCGCCGGATTTTCCAAGTCTCGCCACAATCAGATACCGGTAGTTGTAATAGCCATGAAGAAGAAAGCTGTTGTTACCATACACCCAGTTTTCCCGTGGTAAAAGTCCGATATCCTGCGGCTTAATCACCAAGATCTCACAACCACCCGTGCATTCGAAAGCGGTCACTTTCGGATAGATGGTACGCAAACGATTCCAAAGGGCTTCCCCCCGATTGGAAGATTCCGCCTGCCCCTCCTCGGATGACCGAGACGGATGCCAAGAAGCAGTTTCTTGTGAGTCCGAAACAACACCCGACTCTTTTTGCGAAGCTATCTTTCCAGAAGACGGCATATCAGGTGCTTCCCTTGAAAGCATTTCTCCAGAAATCGACGCAGGCTCACTTTCTTCCTGCAAGGATATTTCCCCCTCAGACAATCCATTTCCATTCGTTTCTTTTAACAGCTCTGCCGATCCTTTTATTTCTGATGATTCCCCCACTTCCACCCGGTCAACTGCCTCCGCAGATTCTCCCTCATTTTCCTCGCCTCCACCTGCCTCCAATGTTTCCAACCCAATCTCTTCCTCCGTTTTCTTCTCCCCGGAAACAGATGTTACTGGCATCGCCGCCTTTTCACTTTTACTCTCTTCCAGTTCCGTCGCTCTTTCCACGGTTGACTTTATTTCATCTATAACTGCAGACGATTCCGCCTCCGTCTCAAACGCCTCCGGTTCTTCCATCACACAAACACGTTCAAATTGAGACGGCGTTTCGTTCTTAGCCAATATCTCCGCTTCTTTTTCTGCCGATTTCCTTGCCCTCTCTGTCAGCTTTCGAGCTGCCGCCGCTTTTTCCGCCTCCTGCTCCCGCACTTTCTCAGCGGTCACATCGGCCAGCTCGACTTCTGCCGCGTGTGCGACCGCATCTTCCCAGATCGTCGTATACGCGCGCCATGCGCTGTCCGTCTCATGAATCGTCAGACCGCAGCACTCTTCCATGCTGCATCCGCTCCCCTCGATATTTTCACTGTTTACCACCGTGCGGAATTCCCCATTTCCACCACGGACAAACAGGGTTCCGATGCGGATCTCCTCCTGTCCGGCCAGAAGATAAACGCCGATCGGGCTTGCGCCTACAAAAATCCGCCGGACACTTACCTGAATCCGGCAGGAAGTTCCTCGCGTCTCCAGCTTGGCAAATCCCGTATTTTTCCCTTTGACTCCGCCCTCGTATGCATAGATATATGATATTAACCGATGATATACAGACATGCTCTCACTCCTTTGCTTTGTATTATATGCAAAAGAAGCGCCGGTCTATGACAGGATTTATATATCCTGATATAAACCAGCGCTACAAAATGAACAGCATATTGTCTTCCAAAATTTCATAAATAAGATTTCCAGCATCCATAAATGCAAAATCGGGAACAGTTAAAAACTGTTCCCGATACTGCCGGCGACCGGAATCGAACCGGTACGAAGTTTAACCCTCGCAGGATTTTAAGTCCTGTGCGTCTGCCAGTTCCGCCACGCCGGCATCATGATAAATCATGACTGGCACAAAGCCAAATGGATGGAGGTGGATTCGAACCACCGAAGCGAGACGCAACAGATTTACAGTCTGCCCCCTTTGGCCACTCGGGAACCCATCCAAAATTGCTCTGACAGTTGAAGATTATAGCATGGCTGTCTCAAAAAAGCAAGTGCTTTTATATATTTTATTTTATATTTTTATTTCTGTTTTTTCCTGCTTTTTATTTTTCTCCTCTAACTGCCAGAAATCACGCTTCCGTTTCCCGCTGCATTTCCTACAAGGCCAGCTCTTTTCCCGTCAAAACGACGCTTCCGACCGGAGGAATCTTCACCTCAATGCAACCGTTTTTCACTTCATGCGCCACCTGTCCGGCATTATAACCGTCTTCGTAAGTCATCATCTCCCGGTACATCACCGCCCCGTCGCGCACCCCGATCTGCCAGACCGGAATCTCTAGCGTCAGCCAGTCATCACCTGTGTTAATTGCCGTCACGCCGCAGCACGCACCGCCCGCTCTCTGCGCACTCTGGAAACGCCCGTAAGCAATATAGCCGTCTCCCGCGGCCAGCGCCTTTAAGGAACCATTGCGAAATGCCGGACAGCGGTTCCGGATGCCGCTCATATAGCGGTGAAACTCGATCAGCTCCAGATTTTCTCTGCCCCAGGGATACGTCCGCCGGCTGTCCGGGTCCGTCCATCCACAGACGCCCGCCTCGTCTCCGTAATAGATCGTCGGCGCCCCCGGCCAGGTCATCTGCATGACAACTCCCTGACGGAAAATCCCATAGCGGATGCCTTCCTCCGCGGCTTCTGCCCCCGCCGACGCAAGACGTCCCACCCGGCGGTTCGTCCGGGTCATAAACCGGGAGTGATCGTGGTTGGAAAGCTCATTCATCGCACACTGCATGGATGCCGTCGGCATTTCACTCATATGGTAGCGCATCGCCTCGAAAAATGCGTGTCCATCGCCAAACAGCGCCGGATTTTCTTCATCACTGTGCTTCTCCATCCCGGTCAAGAACCACGACAGCGGCTCCATAAACGCATCATAATTCATGACTGTATCCCACTGATCGCCTTTCAGCCAGTCATACGGGCTGCCGTAATGTTCCGCAATCATCACCGCCTCCGGGTTGGCCTCCTTGACCGCCGCGCGGAAATCGTGCCAGAACTGATGATTCATCCCGGCACTCCGTCCCAGATCCGCCGCCACATCCAGCCGCCAGCCATCGGCATGAAACGGTGCCGACACCCACTTTTTCGCAATTTTCAGAATATATTGATACAATTCCGGCGATTCCTCATAGTTGAGTTTCGGAAGGGTCGCGTGCCCCCACCAGCCATCGTAACTGTCATTAAACGGCCATCCGTCTTCATTATGGAACAAGAAGAAATGACGGTACGGACTGTCCGCCGAAACATAGGCCCCCTGCGGATATCCGCCCGCATGCTGGTACAAAAGTTCGGCATCCAGCCATTTATTAAAGGAACCACAATGGTTAAATACTCCGTCCACCAGCACCCGGATCCCGCGCTTATGCGCTTCTTCTATCAGGTGGGCAAAAAAGGCATCGCTCGCCTCCAGATTGCGCTCATCCGCCGTCCGCGTCATATATTTGTGAGCACGGTCATTGTCCGAATCATCCGGGCGTACCAGGCCGTCCGCATCCTCCAGAATCACGCCATAATGCGGATCCACATGATCGTAATCCTGACAGTCATATTTATGGTTCGATGGAGATACAAAGACTGGATTTAAATAGATCGCCTCCACCTTAAGGCTCTTTAAATAATCCAGTTTATCCAAGACTCCCTGCAGATCGCCGCCGTAAAACCGCCCCACATCAAGCGTGCTGATCGGTTCTTCCCAGTTTTCCACGCGGGTCACCGGCTTTTTCAGGTAAATATATTCATTCGTCTCCGTGTCATTGGACGGATCGCCGTTGCAGAAACGATCTACATAGATCTGGTACATCAGCGCACCCTTGCTCCACTCCGGCACATGAAATCCCGAAATCAGGCGGAACGGATGCGCCGCCGCGTCCTCCGTCAGCCCGATCCGGTTGTAAAGACAGACCTCTTCTCCACGAATCACCCGGAACGCATACGGAAATGTTTTATTTCCCAGAGTCAATGCACAGCTATAAAAATCGAAGCGGCTGTCCGGCTTGTCATCCATACCGTTAGCATCTATGTCCTGATTTTTATCTGTACTGCTTTCCGTTTCAATCACAGCTTCCTCTGTCATTTTCTCGCTAGTATCGCCACCTGCCACACCAACACTACCTGCACGATTTTCCGTTACCACGCTTTCGCCCCCAGTGCTGCCGGCACAACGCTCCCACGAAAGCCGCTTCATCGGCCACTCACGCAAAAGCGTCCCGGTCTCCGGGTCATATTCCAGCAGAACAACCGCATCTGCTCCATTTTTCTCTGTTCTGAAATAAAATGTAACGACTTCGCCCGCATCTGCCTCCGAAGGACAGCGGTAATCCTCTGTCTCGTCACAAAATAACGCGTCGCGATTGATCTGTTCCATCTGTTTCCCTTTCCAGCGGTTTCTCCGCTTTCATAATCATGTTATTTTTCATCCGTAATACTACAAGTTTACAGGATTTCCTAAAATTACACAAGTTTTTTTCATGCGTATGAGAACCCATGATAAATCCACAAGTCATCCCTGTCACTGTTCATCTACATATCCCCCACTTAACCCACTTCAAAATCTCATTCAATGCAAAAATCCCGCTTTTCTCTACCCCGAATTCAGGGTAATAAAAAAGGCCAGCGGGGTAGCTGGCCTTTTTAGGAGAAGGTATTTCGTTTTATGGGGTGTAGCAAAAACTATATAATGTATTGGGGGGGTTACGTCTATTATAATAGCATAGGAGCGAAAATAAG
>JBNMLY010000048.1:0-15751 GCA_050875065.1 Otoolea sp.
AAGCAGAAGCAGGCGTCAAGGAGATCATGGAAGACAAGAAGTTCGGTTCTGCCGGTAACCAGATGGTCATTGAGGAGTTTATGACCGGACGTGAGGTTTCGGTTCTTTCCTTCGTCGATGGCGATACGATCCGCATCATGACGTCCTCCCAGGACCACAAACGTGCACTGGACGGCGATCAGGGATTAAATACAGGCGGTATGGGAACCTTCTCACCGAGCCCGTTCTACACGAAAGAAGTAGACGAATTCTGTAAAAAGTACATTTATCAGCCGTCGGTTGACGCGATGAAGAAGGAAGGACGTACCTTTAAGGGAATCATTTTCTTCGGTCTGATGCTGACCGCAGATGGCCCGAAGGTACTGGAATACAATGCCCGTTTCGGCGATCCGGAGACACAGGTTGTCCTGCCGCGCATGAAGAATGACATCGTGGAGGTCTTCGAGGCGTGCATCGACGGAACCCTGGATCAGATTGAGCTGGAATTTGAGGATAATGCGGCGGTCTGCGTTGTTATAGCATCGGACGGTTATCCGGTTAAATATGAAAAAGGCTTCAAGATTCACGGTCTGGAGAAGTTCAAGAATGCAGACGGATACTATGTATTCCATGCAGGCACGAAATTCGATGCGGACGGCGATATCGTGACAAACGGCGGCCGTGTGCTGGGCGTGACGGCCAAGGGCAAAGATCTGAAAGAAGCGCGCGCCAATGCGTACAAGGCAACCGAGTGGATCGATTTTGCCAACAAATATATGCGCCATGATATTGGACATGCGATTGATGAGGCGTAAGGGAACCGGGGCGGAAGGGGAGCCTTTTTGCGCCAAAAACAGAAAGATAAATAGCGAAAGCTGGATGTAAAATAAGTAGAAGTAACAAAGCAGGGATATCAGAGGTATAAGGCTGATTTCCCTGCTTTTATGTTTTAAGTAAAAGATTAAAGGTCTCTCGTTGCTACGATGTATAGTCGGCAGTTCCAAAAACATGGAGTTTCTGTTCTTGAGGCGTTATAGAGGTGCTTAGAGGGGGAGATTTAATGCTGGTAGACGCTGCTTTATCAGTAGACAATAAATAGATGAAATGTTTATAATAGAGGAAAGATGATAGTTAAAATCAGGAGGCAAAGATATAACGAATGCAGACGATCAACGAAGATATTAAAAATGGCACATTTAGGCCAGTCTATCTGCTGTACGGCGAAGAGGCGTTTTTGAAGCAGAGTTATAAAAAGAAGCTGCGGGCGGCGATCGCGGGCGATGATACGATGAATTATAATTATTTTGAGGGAAAAGGGCTGGATGTGAATGAGCTGATCAGTCTGGCAGACACGATGCCGTTTTTTAGTGAACGGCGTCTGATCCTGATCGAGGACAGCGGCTTTTTCAAGACCGCCTCGGAGGCGCTGGCGGAGTATCTGCCGACGATGCCGGACACGACCTGCATCGTATTTGTGGAAGAGGCGGTCGATAAGCGCAATAAACTCTACAAAAAGGTCAAGGATCTGGGACATATCGTGGAGATGAAGCGGCAGGACAGCGCACAGCTTGCAAGGTGGGCGGCGACGATCCTGGCACAGAATGGGAGGAAGATCACGCCGTCCACGATGAATCTCTTTCTGGAGCGCGTCGGCGATGACATGGAAAACATCCGGATGGAGCTGGAAAAGCTGATTTCCTACACGATGGGAAATGAGGCGGTAACGGCGGAGGATGTGAAAGCGATCACGACGGTGCAGATCACAAACAAGATCTTCGACATGGTAGCGGCGATCACAGCGGGCAAGACGAAGCGGGCGATGGATCTGTACGAAGATCTGCTGACACTTAGGGAGCCGCCGATGCGGATCCTGTTTCTGATTGCCAGACAGTTTAACCAGCTTCTTCTGGTGCGTGAACTGCAGGCGTCCGGCGCAGACCGGGGGACGATCGCCTCAAAGTTGAAAGTCCCGCCGTTTGTGGCCGGAAAGCTCAGCAGCCAGGCGGCGGCGTTTACGAAGGAACAGCTTATTTCCTATGTGCAGACCTGCGTTGATTCGGAGGAGGCTGTCAAGACTGGACGGATGGGCGACCGGATGGCGGTGGAACTGCTGATCAGTCAGCCCAGGAGTACCGTGCGTTGACGGCTTCAGAAGAAGCGATTCTTGGACGGGATTCGATTGAAAAAAACAACACAGTAAACCACAAAAAAGCCATCATTCTGTCACACCCACAGAATGATGGCTTTTTAAGTTGGGTTAATTTTTAATATATAATTCGAAAGATCCGTTCTGGATAATTAAGCCAGAGTATTTACAGCCTTGGAAAGACGGGATACTTTGCGGGATGCTGTATTCTTGTGATATACACCCTTGGAAGTAGCCTTGTCGATCTCGCTGGTAGCTGCTAATAATGCAGCCTGTGCAGCAGCCTTATCGTTTGCAGCAACAGCAGCTTCTACTTTCTTAACAGCTGTTTTAACTTTGGATCTGATAGCCTTGTTTCTTGCAGCTCTTGTCTCTGCAACTAAGATTCTTTTTTTAGCGGATTTAATGTTAGCCAATGTAGTGTACCTCCATCATAAATTCTTTTATTTTGATTCGTAATTCATTTTGTATTTGGTTTGCATTAAAGCCTGGACACGGACAGTTCAATGTAAACATACTATTACATTCTATCGAATAAAGGCAGTATTGTCAATATCTATTTGCCTGTTTTTAGGAAAAATTTGAGGAAAAATCGGAAAAAGTATTTCCTGGCAAATTGCACAAGCGTAAGAAAAAACGAAATAAATTGATCGGGCAATATGATGAAATTGTGAAAAAATAAAAAAAGTGCTTACACGAATGAAAAAAAGCCGCTATAATAGCGAACCGTAACCCAAACCAAACATAGTTTGAGAAAAAACGCAGTGAGATTGCATACGGCAGTAGAGATCGAAACGAGTTTCCGATTTCTGCTGCCTTTTTGTTTTTGAAAGGAGAACGAAAATGCCAAGAAATAAGAGAGAAAGTTTTATCTATTCTATTATCATGTGTTTTACCATGGTACTTTGGATGAGTATGTATAATGTAACCCTTCATATGGGACATTTATCCCTGGAGACGATCCGCGAGGGATGGATCGGATTCCCGTTTGCATTTGTGTATGCGTTCCTATTTGACTGGTTTATCGTATCCGGTCCGGCGAAAGGAATCGCTTTCCGCTATTTTGTATCCCTGGAGAGCAGCACACTTCGCAAGGTGATCACGATCTCCTGCTGCATGGTCGTTCCGATGGTATTTTTCATGTCTTTATACGGCGGCCTGGAAGCCTGTGTAAAATCGGGTGCGTGGAATCAGCTTCTCATCATCTGGCTGACCAACATTCCGAAGAACATCATCATGGCGCTTCCGTTCCAGCTCATCGTAGCAGGTCCGCTGGTGCGCCGCGTGTTCCGTGCGGCTTTTCCGGAGGGAACGGTGCTGTAGGAACCGGCGATATAGAAAGGAAAGATAGAAGATCTATATTTGGAAAATGATAATAGAAAAAGAGAATCATACAGTTTAAGCGATTCTGACAACAAAAGCAGTCCTAAATAAAAAAGGGCTGCTTTTGTTATAGGAAACTTCGCTGAATGTTTTTGGTGGGAGGGATATTATTAAGAAATGTGAATATTTATTTCAGGAGAAGCAGATTGTAGAGGGGCCTTGTTATCTCTGCCCTTACAAATTTATGAAAAATCACCCTGCCCTCTCGCCAAGTTAAAAAAGATATGTTATAATTTACAAAAGAACGCAAATAAAGGAACGATTCATGCTAAATGTAGAAAAAATAAAGCTGATGACGGAACTGGCGCTCTTTGAAAAAAAGCATGCTTCCCAGATGAAAACGGTCAATCAGTATTTTAAGAGCGATTATATCAGCCGCAGTCTGATAAGGGGATTTGTAAGTTACACTTTGTGTAGTATACTTCTGTTCGGAATGTGGATATTATTTAATGTAGAAGTAGTTCTGAGTTCGATAGGAATGGATGAGCTGAGGGAACTGGCTTTTCGAGGGGGAATTTTATACCTCGGGGGGCTTTTTCTGTATACCCTGCTGACGATCGCGGTTTATAGTGGGCGGTATGATTATGAAGAAAAAATGAAACGAATTTATATTGTGAAATTGAAACATTTGGATAAACGGTATGATCTACATCGGCGTGCCAGAAAACGGGAGAGAGAGAGGGGAGACAGATGAGGGGACTCCTTGCAGGAAAAGAGTTACTGAGGGCTTTTTATGCAAAATACAGTGCATTTGTAGGTGCCTTGATTCGTTTTGTACTGGCTTTTACAGCGATAGTTCTGATTAATCAGAATATTGGGCTGATGCCGAAGCTGAGTGGTGATCTGGTACCGCTGTTTATGGGAATTATATGTGCGTTCCTACCGTTTGGTGTGATTGCATTTTTGATTGGGCTTTTTTTGCTGGCGCAGTTGTCGGCGGCATCTATGGAAGTAGCGTTGATTACGTTCCTGTTTCTTTTGGTGGTTGTTCTTTTATATTATGGATTTCAGCCGGGGGACAGCGCTTATTTGATTGTGACGCCGCTCTTGTTTTTTCTTAAAGTTCCATTCGCAGTTCCTCTGATTTTGGGACTGACTGGAAGTTTGGTATCTGTGATTCCGATGAGCTGTGGCATTTTTGTATATTATGTAATTCTTTATGTCAAACAAAATAGCAGTTTTTTGGCAGGCAGTGAGCAGACGGAGATTACGCAGATGTTGGCGCAGGTGATTCAAAACCTGTTGGCGAATCCAGCGATGTTAGTTATGATCGCGACCTGCTGCCTGGGGGCTCTAGTAGTTTATGTGATTAAAAATCTGTCCATTAATTATGCCTGGGGGATTGCGATTGGCGCGGGGGTAATTGTACAACTGATAGGGGCATTTATAGGGGATTTTCGATTTGGGGTTCCAGTATCGGTATCAGAATTAATCGTGGGAATTTCAGGTGCCGCTATAACAGCGATGGTATATCAGGTGTTTGTTTTCTCCGTGGATTACAGCCGGACAGAGTATACACAGTTTGAAGATGATGATTATTATTACTATGTGAAAGCGGTTCCGAAAATTGCAATTCCGAGAACCGATGTAAAGGTACAGAAAATTAACAAAGTAAAAAGAGGATGAGAACGATAGTTCTCGTCATAGAAAATGAAACATGGCCCGACAGGGAGGGAAATGAATGGCAGAGATACTGGCAGAGATTTATTCCTGGATCTCGTTTGTACCGAGGATAACATTTAAAAATTTAATAGAGATTGCGATTATAGCACTTCTGGTTTATGAAATGCTGATCTGGATCAAGAATACGCGGGCGTGGACGCTTCTGAAAGGTATTATTTTTATTCTTGCATTCTTTCTGGCAGCTGCGATCCTGGAATTGGATACAATCCTGTGGCTCTTGGAAAGAACGTCATATATTGCGGTAACGGCGATTATTGTTATTTTTCAGCCGGAGCTGCGCAAGGCATTGGAACAGATTGGCAGTCAGAATGTGCTGACAACGTTGTTTTCGACGGATGATACGAAAAAAAAAGAGGATTTCAGCGAAAAGACGCTTGCAGAGCTGGTGCGGGCATGCTTTGAGATGGGAAAAGTGAAGACAGGGGCGCTCATGGTAATCGAGAGAGGTACGCCGCTTGGAGAAATTGAGCGGACAGGTATCGAGGTGGATGGCATTGTGACGAGCCAGCTTTTGATTAATATTTTCGAACATAATACACCACTGCATGATGGTGCAGTGGTGATTCGCGGTAACCGTGTGACGGCGGCAACCTGTTATCTGCCGCTTTCTGATAACATGGATATCAGTAAGGCGCTGGGAACGAGGCATCGTGCGGCAGTCGGTGTCAGTGAAACGACGGACAGTGTGACATTGGTTGTGTCCGAGGAGACGGGGCATGTATCGGTTGCAGTTTCAGGCCAGTTGAAAAGCGTTAAGGATGCGGAGGAGTTGAAAGAGATGCTGTCCGTGCTGATTAAACGGGAAACTGAAAACACAGGCCGTTTCAGAATATGGAAAGGAAGACGCAGAAATGAAAGAAAAGCTGACGAATAATCTGGCAATCAAGCTGATTTCCCTGTTCTGTGCTTTCTTTGTATGGCTGGCAGTCGTGAATGTGGCAAACCCGATCAAAGTATCGACAAGGGAGGTACCGGTCACAATCACGAACGATCAGGTGCTGGAGCAGGCGGATCTTGCCTATGAGGTGGTGGGTAAGAAGACGGCGACGATCAGTTTTAAGATTCGGACGAAAGATGATTATAAAGTAAAGGCATCTGATTTTAACGCCTATGCGGATTTATCAGAGATGTACGATGCGACGGGGGCGATTCCGATTCGGGTGGAGGTAGTCAACAATGAAGAATTGCTGGAATCCACACCGACGGTCAAATCTCCAGAGGTTATTAAAATCACGACCGAGGCGCTGCAGACGAAAGCGTTTACGCTGAAAGCCTATCCGCAGAGAGAGGCCGCGGATGGTTATGAGGCGGGGGAGGTAACGATGGTGCCTTCTCAGGTGACGGTGAAAGGACCGACCTCCATGATCGGACAGATCAACAGTGTGGGAATCCGCTTTAATATTGATGGGGCGGCAGCCGATCTCAGTGGAACGGCGATGCCGGAATATTTTGATGCCAATGGAAATGTCCTGGAAGATTTGGGAGAGTCAGTAAAAACGATTGGCGGAGATATTTCCTATACGATGCAGATTTTGAAGGTAAAAGAGGTGCCGCTTGATTTTGATGTCACGGGTGAAGTGGCCGATGGCTACCGTTATACGGGACCGAAGACAGATATCAAATCAATATCGGTCGCAGGCCTGAAAACGGATCTGGCCCCGGTTAACACGATCACGATACAGGGGCCATCCCTTAATGTGCAGGGGGCGACCAAAGATGTGGAGTGTGAGATTAATCTGGAGGAGTATCTGCCGTCGGGGCTTACGATTGTAGGCCTGGATAGTACCGTGATACGTGTGAAACTTCAGGTGGAGAAGCTGATTGAAAGGACATTTACCGTAAAAGCAGATGATGTATTGCTGACAAATAAAAATAACAGTTACGGCTATACGGTTGAGGATGGAAAAATGGAAGTAAAGGTACAGGGTCTGAAAGAAGATCTGGATATCCTGTCGGCGGCCAAGATGAATATCAGCGTGGATGTATCGGGGATGGGACCGGGAGAACATACGGCAATCGCGCAGCTTCAATTAGGAGATGCTTTTAGAGTATTGTCTGCTCCAACGATAACGGTACAGGTAAATGAACATAGTATTTCCCAGACACAGACGGAAAGTACCGGAAACGATAGGGGAGATGCGGATCGTCAGGATGCTTCCGCGCAGGAAAGTGCAGCTGGAACGACCAAAGAAAGTGCAGGGACGGAGAACTGACCGATTGCCTGAAAACGGGAAAGAGCCAGAAGGAGGGGACGGGGACAGAACACCCGCCTTGAAACTGGCGTATTCTGACATCAAACGATAAAATGAAGGAAGTAAACGAATTATGGTAAAAGCAAAAATTAAATTAAAGAATCCGACCGGTCTTCACTTGAGACCGGCTGGAATTTTGTGTAATGAAGCGATCAAGTTTGACTGTTCCGTGCAGTTTCGGTTTCGGGATACATTGTCCAATGCAAAAAGTGTGTTAAGCGTGCTGGGGGCGTGTATTAAGAGCGGGGACGAGATTGAGTTCATTTGTGACGGAAAAGACGAAGAAGAGGCGTTATCTGCAATGTTAAAGATTGTAGAAGAGGGCCTGGGCGAATAGAGATGGGACGATGATTATTTATTTAATATGTTATGCGGCGGCTCTGCTTCTTACATGCAGCCATCATTATATTCTTTCTGGGCTGGGATTGCTTGGGGCAGCAGTGTATTTGTACCTTTCTGATTATTTTCGAAGTGGAAATCTCCTGCATCTGCGGGGGATTTTTGCGCTTTCGTTTGTGGGGGGACAGGGGCTGGCGTGCATGAAACTCAGCTATCTTAGTCAGACTTGGAGTCTTGTTACGTGGCTGGGATTTTTGGCGGCCTTTTCAGGCTTTTATATGGCATTTTATGCATGGGAGACTTTCGTTGGAGAGGCAGAAATACGGACAAGGGGACGCTATGGGACAGTACCGCGCAGGGGGCTGGAATCATATGCAGGGGCAGTCTTTTTTTGTGCACTCGCCCTCTCGCTGGTGTCGGCTGCCTGCTTTACGATAGAAGCTGTTTACATGGGTTACATTCCCCTTCTGCTCCGTGGGGTTCCTCATGCCTATTCCTATTTTCATGTGACAGGGCTTCATTACCTGACGGTTTCTTGTGTCTTGGTTCCAGCGTTGTCGGTTATTTATTTCTGTATAGGGGGAGGGCGCGACCGAGTCCGTTCTTTGTTTATCTTGATAGCTGATGCGCTAGCGGTAGCTATTCCGCTTCTATGTGTGTCACGTTCCCAGCTGTTGTTTGCGGTGCTTTTGGCGGTTATCACGTATATTCAGATGGAAAGCAGGCTGAACCCGCTGTATGTAGCACTGGCATTTTTTGGAATGATTCTTTTATATATTTTGCTGACGGTTGCGCGCAGCCATGACAGTTTATATCTCAACACGGTATTTGAGATGAAACGGCGGCTGCCCCTCTTTTTTACACAGCCATATATATATATTTCGAATAATTACGACAATTTTGACTGTTTGGTAAAGGGACTTACTGAGCATAGCTGGGGAGTAAAAATGCTAACGCCGTTCTGGACCTTGACCGGGCTTAAATTTTTGTTGCCGTCCCTGACGTCATTTCCATATTTTGTTACGAAAGAAGAACTGACGACGTTGACGCTGTTTTATGATGCTTATTATGATTTTGGCGTGCTGGGGGTCTTTTTATTTTCTGCTTTGCTGGGAACTCTGGCGTATTTTCTGATGCGGGTGGTTCATCAGGCGCAAAATCCGATTGTTTATCTGCTGTTTGCGCAATTTGCGTTGTATCTGCTATTGTCATTTTTTACGACTTGGTTCAGCAATCCTTCTACCTGGTTTTATTTTATTGTAACGGCATTTGCAGCGCTCTTGGTTTCCAGGCGGGTAACCGGGGAGGAATAGGGATTCAGATAAAATAATGGATTTGGATATAAAAATAGTATAAAATCTGCTATAATAAGAAAAAGACGACAATTCAGCAAGTGAAAGTATTACTTGTATGCGGGTTGAAGAGCCGTGTTTATTCATTGTGACTGTTTAGTACTTTCAAAGTTACAGGCAAAAATTTATGCAACTTTGTCTTCAACAAAGGATATTTGCTTTGTAGACGAATGTCTTTGGATGCTTTTTGGAGTAGCGGTGTAAAGTGACTGAATTGTTACGAGCAATTTTACAGAAAAGAGGGCAAGCCAATGATTTCAGAAAAAATGATACCGCTTATGAAAAATAACTCCGCCATCCGTATGATGTTCGAAGAGGGCAATAAGCTGGCGGCGAAATATGGACGTGAGAATGTATTTGATTTCAGCCTTGGAAATCCGAGCGTACCGGCTCCGGCCGAGGTAAATCAGGCGATTCAGGATATCGTAAAGGAAGAGGATTCCCTGTTTGTACACGGATATATGTCCAACGCAGGCTATGAGGATGTGCGTGAGACGATCGCACAGTCGTTAAACCGCCGGTTTGGTACTTCCTTTGGCGCAGGCAACATCCTGATGACCGTCGGTGCGGCAAGCGGCCTGAATGTCATTTTAAAAACCCTGTTAAATCCGGGCGAGCAGGTTATAACCTTTGCACCGTACTTTGTAGAGTATGGTTCCTATGTCCGCAACTATGACGGCGAGCTGGTGGTTGTATCCCCGAACACGGTGGATTTCCAGCCGAATCTGGTCGAATTTGAGGAAAAGATCAACGAAAAGACCAAGGCTGTCATCATCAACACCCCGAACAACCCGACCGGTGTTATCTATTCCGAGGAGACCCTGCAGAAGATAGCAGCGATTCTGGAAAAGAAACAGAAGGAACTTGGTACCTCGATCGTGCTTCTGTCCGATGAGCCGTACCGTGAGCTGGCTTACGATGGCGCAGTAGTACCGTATGTGACGAAATATTACCGCAATACGGTTGTCTGCTACTCCTACAGCAAGTCCCTGTCCCTTCCGGGCGAGCGTATCGGATATCTGGTCATTCCGTCTGAGATGGATGAGAGCGCAGATGTATTCCAGGCGGCCACCATCGCAAACCGTGTCCTGGGCTGTGTCAATGCACCGTCCCTGATGCAGAGAGTCATCAAACGCTGCGTGGATGCCAATGTGAATCTGGAAGCTTACGACCGCAACCGTAACCTGCTGTACAACGGACTGAAGGACTGCGGATTTTCCTGCATCAAGCCGGAGGGCGCATTCTACCTGTTCGTGAAGTCTCCGGTGGAGAATGAGAAAGAATTCTGCGAGGTATGCAAGCAGTACAATGTACTGGTAGTACCGGGAAGCTCGTTCGCGTGCCCTGGATATGTACGTATCGCATATTGTGTATCGTATGAGCAGATCGAGAGATCGCTTCCGGCATTCAGAAAAATTGCGGAGCATTATAATCTGGTATAAGAACCGGTGGATAGGGTGAAAAAGTACGGAATAGAATAAACATAATTGCTAACGATTCAGTAGATTTATACGTTTATGCTGGGGACTGTATGAAAATATGGTCTGCAAGGCAAAAATTCCTTGTCGAAGGCAAAATTGCGAGGATTTTTTTACGAAACAAAGAGTGCACTGAATCGTTATATTAATAAGAGTATGAAGGGGCTGTTGCAAGAATTGAGTCATTGTCTCGGATTTTTAGAAGAATTTTGGAAATCTGGAGAATGGCTGGGTTTGGCACAGCCCCTTGTTGTCTCGGAAAGGAAAAGGATGAGATGAAACGATATCTTAGAATGATTCTGAATATTGTGATTCCGCTTTTGGGTTTATGTCTGGTTGTCTTTTTAGGCCCCAGACTTCTGCGCTTTTTTATGCCGTTTGTGGTCGGATGGATTCTGGCGCTTTTAGCAAATCCGCTGGTACGGTTTCTGGAACAGCGGGTCAAGCTGGTGCGCCGCCACGGCTCGATGCTGATCATTGTCGCGGCGCTGGCGATCGTGATCGGCCTCTTTTATGGGGCGGGACTTCTGGTTTACCGGGAAATGGGAAGTTTTCTGGCGGATGTGCCGGAGATTTACCAGAGCGTGATCGCTGAGATCGGGGATGCCCTGCAGAATGGGCGGAAGCTCGCGGAACATTTCCCACAGAATCTGCAGACGCCGCTGTTGGCGTTTTCGGATAATCTGGATGGACTGCTGGGAAAACTGGTATCGCGGGCGGCGGAACCGACGGTGCAGATCGCCGGGCACGTGGCGAAGAGTATTCCGAATATTCTGGTAAATACGGTCATCATCATCCTGTCCTCGTATCTGTTTCTGGCGGATCGGGAGTCCATCATGCGGTGGCTGAAAGGGCATCTGCCGGCGTTTGTATTCCGGTATATTGAGTATCTGAAGAAAGATGCCAAGGGGCTGATCGGCGGATATTTTCTGGCGCAGTTCCGCATCATGTTTGTGGTAGCGTTGATTCTGGCGGCCGGATTTCTGGTGCTGGGCGTCCGCTATGGCGTGCTTCTGGCAATTTTGACGGCGATTCTGGATTTCCTGCCGATTTTTGGAACCGGAACGGTGCTGTTTCCGTGGGCGGTTGTGAAGCTGTTTGCGGGGGAGTACGCGTATGCGGCGGGACTGGTCTTGATCTACATCCTGACGCAGGTCGTCCGCCAGATCATACAGCCGAAGATCGTCGGCGATTCGATGGGACTGCCGCCGCTTATGACGCTGTTCCTTCTGTATCTGGGATTTAAGCTGCGCGGGCTGGCAGGTATGATTCTGGCGGTGCCGGTGGGGCTTGTCTTTATCAATTTTTATAAATATGGGGCATTTGACTCAATGATCCGGAATTTCAGGATGCTGGTGGAGGCGATTCAGGAATTTAGAAAAGAAGAATAGGATAGTTTTGTGCTAAGGAGGGAAACTCATCCGTCAGAACAGCTGGCAACTTCTCACTTTATGATTGTTCGCTTGCTTTCACTACACGTGTGCGCTTGCGGCGGACTGCGTTCGCCTCAATCGGACACGTGTGTTCAAGATGCGTACAATTCATAAAGTGAAAGCCGCCAGCTGCCCTGACGGATGAGTTTCCTTTTATTATGTGTGCGACGAACAAAATCTGTGTAAATTTGTTTTCGATAGAGGATTTTTGGTTTTCGGGTCAAAAGTTTCATACGTTTTCAGCGGTAAAAGTGTGAGTCTATGGAATTGATATAGGTGTTTTTAATACAGTACGCGGCGTATCATGATATTTCTTCTTGTACGCCCGCAGGAACGCCGCATAATTGCGGAATCCAGACTGATAGCAGGCTTCTGTGACGGGGGTGCCCCGGCGCAGGAGCTCGTTTGCGTTTTGGAGGCGCTTTTCGGTCAGGTATTCGGTGATGGTGTAGCCGGTTTCCTGGCGGAAGAGGCGCATCATGTGATATTTGCTTAAGTAAAAGCGGGCGGCGAGCTGGTCGCTCGTGTGGTCTTCTTCCGGGTGCTCGGAGAGGTAGCGCATGAGTTCCAGGATTTTTTCACCGGAAGGGGAGGTCGGAACGTATTCCCGATGATTTTCGGAGGCGGCTCGGTCGAGGTGTACCATAAACTCCAGGAATAATAAGCGCAGAAGAAGCTCGGAACCATAACTGCTATTAGCATTGCGGGATTCCATGTTGGGATTGTTCGTATTGTCTGCGCCATTTGTACTACCAGTCTGATTACCTCTCTGATAGGCGTTTTCCAGCCTTGACAGCGCCTCTAAAAGCGGCGTCATGGCGAGGGAGCCGAGGCGCAGGACGTCGGACTGCTGTTTTTTGGCAAGCTGGAAGCAGAGGTCGAGCGCACAGTCTGAGGAAGAGAATGCATCCAGACATTCCGGTGACAGGTAGAGGATGATGCGTTCGTAGCGGCTGCCGTCCGGCACGACCGGCTTGTGCAGGCAGTGTGCGCCGACGAGGACGATATCGAGAGGGCGGAGGTGGTAGGAACGGCCCTCGACGATGTAGTCTGCTTCTCCGTTTAGGAGGATCAGAACCTTGTGGAAGTCGTGGTAGTGGTAGGAGACAGGGGAGTTCATCTGCCCGCGCAGGTGGAAGAGGCGGAATTCGTGGTTTAAGTAACCGCGTTTTTCGTAGGCAGGGGAGTCGTGGGTGGTGGCGAGGGAGAAGGTTTGTGGCAGAGTTTGGCTGAGGGTTTGGATGGTGTATTCTGGCATGATGGGACTCCTTTTTTGAGTGTATGGCAGGTTGATTGTTGCGGGAAATCATAGTTTGTTTTATAGGAAAGGGAGTCCTATGAAACAAAACGTTCCGCGTGGATGTCACCCGCGCGAAGAAGAATCTTGTCGCAAGCGAGTGCACTTGGTGCGAGATTGGACTAAGGTACATTCGTTGTTTTATAAATGTATTGAGTTTATATTTTGCTATGAGATAAATATTTTTTGTTTCTTATTTTAGATTATATAGCATTATCTGCAAGATTTAAAGCATGATTCTTCTATTAAAAGCTGTCATAGTTCCTTAAAATAGAAATAAATGAAGGCATAGGCGGAATAACATGAAAATGAAGACATATTAAAAACAGAAATGACTATGCATGATAACGTGGTTTCCAGAATGGGAGTCGAGTGGAAAACATTGATGAAAGAATTTTAGGGTATTGATTAAAAAGGGCAGGAGGTATTGCGATGAAACAGGTTGTGCTTGAAAAATATCACTGTATGGGAAATGATTATCTGGTGTTTGATCCGAATAAAAATGATCTGGAGCTGAATGCGGAGAATATTAAGAAAATGTGCAGCCGCCATTTCGGCATCGGCGCAGACGGCATTCTGGCGGGGCCGTATCAGGATGAGAATGATTTTTATGTACGCATTTACAACGCGGACGGCAGTGAGGCGGAGAAGAGCGGCAATGGTATGGGTATTTTTGCAAAATATCTGCGGGACGCGGGATATGTGCAGAAGACGACGATCTCCTGGAAAACGCTGGGAGGCGAGGAGACGATTTTCTACCTCAACGAGGATGCAACCCGCGTGAAAATCTCGATGGGTCATCCGACGTTCTGGAGCGATGAGATTCCGGTGACCGGCGAGCGGCGGGAGATGATCAACCAGACGATGGTATTTGGCAAGATCCCGTATGTCACGACCTGCCTCTCAATGGGAAATCCGCACTGTGTCATCTGGATGAATGAGATTTCCAAGGAGATGGTCTGCCGGATCGGTGAACATTCGGAGACTTCGGAATATTTCCCGGAAAAGGTCAACACGCAGATTTTAAACGTTCTCGATCGGACGAATATTCAGATTGAGATCTATGAGAGAGGTGTCGGCTACACGCTGGCATCGGGAAGCTGCGCCTGCGCGGCGGCGAGTGCGGCCTACCGTCTGGGATTGGCGGATCCGCATATGTACGTGCATATGCCGGGCGGCACGCTGGAAGTCGAGATCAAGGAGGACGGCATGGTTTACATGGTTGGCGAGGTCGGCTATGTGGGGCATATCCAGCTCGGAAATGAGTTGAGCGAACAGTTGCGGATCCAATAAGGAGAATATTTGAATGGAATCCATTGCGTTTAAATGCAAGGCTGGATATGGAAACACGGCAAATTTGATCGATGGGAGCACAATATATGAAGCGTAATGTATAAAGAAAAGGCAACAAAAAGTAATTGACAGAAAAATATCGGACTGCTATTATTTTATTTATAAAAATTGTGAAAAGAATGACAGAGGCATTCTCACACAGCAAAACGATCATAAATGTATGCTTATAACTTTTTTAGCTGTACAGGCAGGCGAAAAAACGTTGAGTGTACATTAAAAAGAGGCGAGGGGGCTGACTGGTGACAGGGACAGCTCCCCCGTTTTTTATATAGGAGGAAATGGCGATGGGAGAAATTATAAATCAATCCGGACCTTTTTTTGACGAAGAAGTAGATCTGGTCAAGATGCAGTTTACCGACATTTTTGGACAGTGCAAAATGGTTCAGATGACGCGTGCACAGGCGGAAAAGGCGATGAAGGAAGGCTATGCGATCAACCGGTTTGCGCTGGGTGGTCTGCAGAAAGCCGGGATTGAGGGCGCAGCGGCACCGGAGTATCTGACGGATCGGAGCGAGAGTGTGGAGTTGTATCTGAAACCGGATGCATCGACCTACCAGATTCTTCCGTGGGATTCCGGTCAGGAGAATGTGGCGCGCGTGATCTGTCAGATCTGCAATGCAGACGGAACGCCGTCATGGACGGATTCCCGTCATATTTTACAGGAAACGGTAAAACGCGCCGAGGCGATGGGACTGGACTTTGAGTTTGATTTTCAGTGTGAGTTTTACCTGTTTCACACCGATGATGACGGCCGTCCGACGACGGTGACCCATGAGGTGGCCGGATATTATGATGCGGGACCGATCGATCTGGCGGAGGGCGTCCGCCGGGATATGATTCTGAGTCTGGAAGAAGCGGGATTTGCGGTCGAGAGCACGCACCATGGCCTGACGGCCGGACAGCACAGCTTTGTCCTTCCGGCACGTCGGGGCGTAGAGGCGGCAGATTATCTGCAGACCTTTAAGGCGGCTGTGAAACGGATCGCCAAGCGTCATGGACTGCATGCAACGTTCATGCCGATGCCGAACATGAGCGGGGAGGGTTCGGGACTGCATG
>JBNMLY010000049.1:0-15446 GCA_050875065.1 Otoolea sp.
ATTGAGGCTGGTCCGTATTTGAAAATCGGCTTCGGCGGTGTGGTCAACCAGTTTGTCTACTACCTCTTCGGCCCGGTGGCCGGGGCGGTCTATGGCGGAGTCCTGGATCTGGTAAAATATGTGGTAAAGCCGACAGGCGCATTTTTTCCAGGCTTTACGCTGAATGCGATGCTGGGCGGCATATTGTACGGTACGATTTTGTATCGTAAACCGCTTACGTTTGGCCGGGCACTCTGGGCGAATTTGGTGGTGGCGTTAGTTTGCAACGTACTTTTGAATACGCTCTGGCTTAGTATGATGTCTGGAAAAGCGATGATGGTGCTTCTTCCGATGCGAGTGGTAAAGAACCTCATCAAGTGGCCGGTCGATGCGGCGCTCTTTTATCTGATTGCAAAACGGATGGAGAGTTTGGGACTGGTAAGGATGATCCGCAAATTTGAGTCAGAGTGATCCTGGCAATTGCCAGGTTAGGTGCTCTGGCTTGTAAATGGTGTTTTGCATGGATTTGAAATGGTGTCTGTGGAGCTGGAAATTGTTCTGGAATATATTATAGATGGAAGGATTCGAAGAAGAGATGAAAGAGAAAGTAGCTCTGCGGAGCCGGGAGCATTCAAGGGATGTAGCACTCTGTGGGCTTTTTGCGGCCTTGGTTGCAGTCGGGGCATTTATCAAGGTGGTGATTCCGACAGGTGGGGACACCATGAATTTTACACTACAATGGTTTTTTGTCATGTTGGCAGCCTTTCTGCTTGGTTCCAAGCGGGCATTTAGTAGTGTTGGTGTCTATCTGTTAATTGGGCTTGCGGGCGTTCCAATCTTTGCGCGCGGCGGCGGCCCGGCCTATCTGCTGCGCCCGACGTTCGGTTTCCTGTTAGGATTTCTCCTGGCAGCGTGGATGATGGGAAAAATATGTGAGTGTTTGAATTCATGGAAAATGGGAGCACTGATGGCTGCGGCGACCGTTGGGTATGTGGTGTATTATGGAATGGGGGTGTTCTATTTCTATTTGATTACACACCTGGTAACCTTGCAGCCGATCAGCTGGAAAGCGATCATACTGATTTATTGCCTGCCGGAGATGCCGGCAGACTATATTCTATGCATTCTGGCGGCTGTTATGGCAAGACGGCTGCGTCCGATGGTACGGGCTTATTTATAAGGAGAATTGGAAATAGAGGCAGAAAGTTTCCGGCTCGTCTGCCCTATCATTTTTACAGAAAATATGGTAAGATGAAGAGAGATTACAATGGAAATGGGAAAACGATGGTGTATTTATTCCCTGATTTCCAAAAAGGAGAAGTGTTATGAGTGAAAATTGCAGTCATAATTGTTCAAGTTGTGGCGAAACGTGTGCGAGCCGGACGATGGAGAGTTTCCGGGTACCGTTAAATCCGCAGAGTTCGGTTAAGAAGGTAATCGGTGTCGTCAGTGGCAAGGGCGGAGTTGGAAAGTCCTTAGTAACCGCCCTGATGGCGTGCAAGATGCGCGCGAGAAACAACCGTGTTGGCATTCTCGATGCAGATATTACGGGGCCGTCGATCCCAAAGGCATTTGGCGTTCACGGCATGGTAGGCGTGACAGCGGATCAGCTGATGCTGCCGCGCACGACCTCGACGGGGATAGAGATTCTTTCCTCCAACCTGATTTTGGAGCATGAGACCGATCCAGTGATCTGGCGCGGTCCAGTTGTAGGCGGCGTGATCAAGCAGTTCTGGAGTGAGGCGCTTTGGAAGGACATTGATTATATGTTTGTTGATATGCCTCCGGGAACCGGCGATGTGCCTCTAACCGTATTTCAGTCCTTGCCATTGGCGGGAATCATCATTGTGACTTCCCCGCAGGAGCTTGTTTCGATGATCGTAGCCAAAGCGGTCAATATGGCGAAAAAGATGGATATTCCGATTCTTGGCTTGGTTGAAAATATGAGCTATCTGGAATGTCCGGACTGCGGAAAGAAGATTTCCGTCTTCGGCGAGAGCCATATCGAAGAGACGGCAGCCGAGTATGAGATTCCGGTGCTGGCAAAGATTCCGATCGACCCGTCGATCGCGTCCAAGGTGGACGAGGGATTGGTTGAGTATGTGGAATCCCCGTGGCTGGATGCGGCGGCGGATGCAGTCGAACAGGCATAAAAGAATATAGGTTATGGGTTACAGGAAGAAATTTTTGGACTGTAACCCATACAGCAGGAGAGGTGGAAGAATACAAATGAATATTGCTCAGAATCCCAACAGCGAGCTGAGCCATTTCGCGGTTAACTCGCCTCAGGTATTTGAAATACCAGAGACGTTCCGGGAGACGGCACGGCAGTTTCAGGAAGCGATGATGCAGTATAGCTGCGCGATTCGAGAGTTTAAGACGAAGCTGGAAGTGCTCAACGATGAGCTCTCTGTACGGAATGCAAGAAACCCGATCGAGATGATCAAGGCGAGGGTAAAAAAGCCGAAGAGTATTGTAGAAAAGCTGCAGCGGCGCGGACTTCCGCTCTCGATTGAATCAATGGTTTCCAATCTGGACGATATAGCGGGGGTACGGGTGATCTGTTCGTTTGTGGACGATATTTATGAGATCAGCCGGATGCTGGAACGTCAGGACGATGTGACGGTCATTGCGATTAAAGATTATATAAAGGCACCAAAGGAAAATGGGTACCGCAGCTATCACATGATCGTTGAAGTGCCGGTATTCTTTTCCGACAGTAAGAAGAATATTCGTGTGGAAGTTCAGATACGGACGATTGCGATGGATTTCTGGGCCAGCCTGGATCACCAGCTTAAATATAAAAAACAACTGGATGTTCAGGAGGCTGCGGAAATTGGTGCAGAACTGAAGCGCTGTGCAGATGTGATTGCAGAGACGGATTGCAAGATGCTAAGCATCCGTCAGAAGATTGAAGAAAAACATCCGACGCAGGAATAGAACCGGAAGGGCAAGAATGCCCTCCGTATTCTATGCGATTGGTTAATACATGAAATAAGACAGGGTTTCAGTAATCTGGAATCCTGTTTTTGTGTAGATGGAAAGAGCCGGATAGTTGTCACTACTGACATGCAGTACGATTTGAGTACAGCCGCGCCGGATGAGATCCTCTAAAACCAGGCAGAAAGCGACTTCCCCGATTCCCAATCCGCGGCATAGCTCATGGACACGGAATCCGTAAAAGCACGCGTGGTAGGTGCCAGGAGCATCGGGAACCGGTTGAAGGCGTGCCATACATTCGGCAGCCGGAGAACAAAAGGCATCCGGTGGATTTTCTAGAAATTGATAGCTTAAAATCTGGACAGATGGATCGGGGGCATCAGCCAGATGAAAATCCTCCCAACATCCACCGGAGTAGGAAGACGGTTCTTCTCCTTCTGCTGACTGGATACAGGAGAAAGTAAGAGGACGTTTTTCAAAGTGGGGGGAAATGAAACGCTCTGCGTTTGGATCCAGGATCCACTTCATCTGGTATTCCTGATCGACACGGTCGGCATGGATTGCTTTCATGGTAGCGAGGGTGTCGGAAGATTCCGGATCCACTGGAAACAGAATATCATGTTCTCCGGAGATGCTACAGGCTCTCTCTAAGAGGGAGGAAAAATATCCGCGCCGACGTAGAGAGGGATGGGTAAATGCGATGCATTCGACCGGCTCTTCATCGGAGGAACCCTCTGGTGGAAGAATCATTCCCATCACGGCCGCAAGGTCATGTGTTTCGCCAAAGAGGAGCAAAAAGCAATTTCCGTCTTCAAAGGGAAATGAAATGTGAATTGGTAGATCTTTCTGGCATTCATTTAAAAGCGCCTGAATGTTTCTTACTTGCTCATGGGAGAGCGATGTTGTCTGAATTAGATTCATGGGTACAATCCTTTCTTGTTGATTGAGTAGTAGGTGTTTGAGAAATTGTTAAAGGCATTGAAAGTACTGCCCTTTGAGTCTTAAAATCACCTATAACTGTAGAATAAAGTGTTTCATAAGATCAAACGTATCTACCGGCAAAAACATACGGTTATTTGTAAAAATTTTAAAAATATCCGGGAATTTTGGATCAGCTGGGTCTTTCTGGCAGGGGAAAAAGGTTTATAGAAATATGGTATAAAAAAGACGCAAAAAATTCAAGGAAATTGACTGAATTTATGCCAATTTTTATATTGTCCAATAAAATAGGGAGTGATAAAATAGATTCATTAATACGAAAGGTGAAGACATCATGAAATACTTGAAGGAAGTAACAATTATTTTTGGCATTACGATGCTGGGAGAATTTTTAAACTATCTGCTTCCATTTCCGGTTCCGTCCGGCGTATATGGGCTTTTTATTCTCCTGCTCTTGCTCTGCACAGGAGCGTTACATACGGAGGATGTGGCAGAAGTGGGGGATTTTTTTCTGGATACGATGCCGATTATGTTTATACCGGCAGGCGTGGGATTGCTTGACAGCGTGCAGGAGGCAGAGTCAATTTTGGTTCCACTGACGGTAATTACCGTGATTTCGACGGTATTTGTCATGGTTGTGACCGGCCGAGTGGCGCAGGGGATCATCCGCAGAAAAAATAAAGGAGGCGCGAAAGCATGAACGGGCTAATTCACTCATCTCTTTATTTTGGAATGTTGGTCAGTGTCGGCGCGTATATGCTGGGCGTCTGGCTGAAGAAAAAGACTGGCTGGGCGATTTTAAACCCGCTGCTGGTTGCGATTGTAGTTGTGATTGCTTTTTTATCCCTGTTTCATATAGAATATAAAGAGTACAACCGGGGCGCAGTGTATCTGAGTTATTTTCTGACGCCAGCGACGGTTTGTCTGGCGATTCCGCTGTATAAGCAGCTGGAGCTTCTGCGCCGTAACTTGATTGCGGTCGGTTCTGCGATTGTGGCAGGAGTAGCGGGAAGTGTTGGCAGTATCTATGTGATGTGCCGCTTCTTTCGTTTGGAGCACACACACTATGTAACATTGCTTCCAAAGTCGATCACAACGGCGATTGGCATGGGAGTCAGTGAGGAGGCGGGCGGTATTGTGACGCTGACTGTGATCAGTATCATAATCACAGGAATTCTGGGAAATATTATAGCCGACTGGCTGTTTCATTTATTTAAAATAGAGGAGCCGGTAGCCAGGGGACTGGCGCTTGGGACGGCAGCCCATGCGATCGGAACGGCGAAAGCACTGGAACTGGGCGAGATTGAGGGTGCTATGAGCAGTTTGTCGATTGCGGTGGCAGGTCTTTTGACCGTAGTGGTAGTACCACTGATGGCGGGACTGATTTAAGTGTGATAGAACCGTCTGGGTGCTGCGGGACAGAAAGAGAGGCGGAAGCCAGTTTTGGCTGGAAGCAGGTATTTTGACAGAAATATGTTTAAAAAGTTAGAAAGAGAAAGGTCAGCAGAGCAGGAGGGGAGAAGGTATGATGAATCTATATGAGGCGATTGGGTGCCGTCATTCGGTGCGAAAATATACGGAGCGGGAAGTGCCGGAAAAGCTGCGGGATCAGATTCTTGCGTATTTTGATAAGACGTCCAGACTGAACGATCGGATTCGGGTGGAGGCAGTCATACTGGATAATACAAAGAAAAAGGCGGACATACGCGGTCTTTGGAAAGTAGAGGCGCCATACTATCTGGCCATTTATTCGGAGCAGGCAGAAGGTTGTGAACGAAATGCAGGTTATATGATGGAACAGATGGTTTTGTATATGACGGCAAAGGGCTTGGGAACCTGCTATTTAGGGGGAGTACAGCCGCTTCAGAAGATCCGAAATGGAAAGCGCTATCTGATGATGGCGGCCTTTGGATATCCGGAGGGGAAATTATACCGTGAAAGCCCTCTGGCCAAGCGCCTTCCCCTGAATGAATTATGTGTTTTCAAGGAGGAGGCGGGGGAACAGATGAAAACGATTCTCCGGGCTGCCCGCTTGGCGCCGTCGGCGATGAATGCGCAACCGTGGCGTTTTATAGTCTATTCGGATCGGATTTATGTATTTGCCCTGAAAAACCGCTTTCCTGGCAAAGGGTTCCATGCCATGCGCGAATTCAGTATTGGAGTCATGCTTTCTCATATTATGCTGGCTGCGGAGGAACTTTGGATGGAACTTCAGACGGAAACGGAAGAACAATTTGCGGCAAAAGCGTACAAAAATGGAGATTATGTGGCAACATTGACGCTGCATTAAGGAATTGGGACAGATGGGATAGGAGATACCCGCTTAACCTGTTGTGCTATATCAAATGGAGATAGAGCACAACAGGTTAATTTTTTACTTTTTGTAAAGTAAAAAACCTCCGGGCAGGATTCGTTCTTATAGCAGCCTCTTTTTTAAGTCATAGATAAACTCACGCACAATCGGCGTCATCGGCGCCTCTTTTCGCATTGCATATCCGAATTCCAGCATAAAACCGCAGTCCGGGATCGGGATGGAGGTGGACTGGTAGGATGCCTCCTGCTTGGCGAAGTCGTGGATACCGATGCTGTAACAGTCGCTGATGGAGATCATATACATCAGCGTGGCACGGCTGGAAAGATAGGTAATTTTCGAGCGCATTTTTTCAGCATCGTGATCGCCTTCGGAGAGAAGCTGATAAATATAATCGTCACATTGCCCCAGATACCAGAGAAAACCGTATTCTGCCAGTGTGTGCAGGTTGACGGGTTTCTGCTGCAGCAGAAGAGGATGTTTGCGGGAAATGATGATGTGCGGTTCGATGTTGGCAAGAAAATGGTATTCCAGTCCCTTTGATTCCAGCAAGGCGTCCATTTCCCGGCGCTTTCGGCTGTCAAAATGAAACACGCCTACATCGACACGCCCGGACACCACATCCTCGATGACCTCGTCTGAATTTCCCTCGTACAGCCGGTGGGAAAAAGAAGGCTGATCGCAGTGGCGGAGAACCACCTCGCTGAAGCTTTCCATGATGTGGGAAAAACGTGTCATGGAGACAGCCAGCGGATTGGATATTTCAATCTGCTCTTTCTTTTTCTGGAACCAGAGCTGCTCCATTTCATTGATGATTTTCTCCGAATGGCTTAGAAATTCCATGCCCTCTGGCGTCAGCGTCACGCCGGAACGGCTGCGGTTAAATAGCCTGGCGCCGAGATTCTCTTCCAGATCGTGCATGATTTTTCCGAGATACGGCTGGGAAATATAGAGTGCCTGGGCGGCTTTGTTGATGGATCCGAGCCGCGCTACCTTAATAAAATATTCTAAATGTCGAAGATTGATATCGTATTTCAAAAAAAGTTCCCCCTTTGTAAATCCCCACTAATATAGTAAGTATAAGATAAAAAAACGAAAATTTCCAGAAAATACCTAAACTTATTGGAGTTAGAGGATATAGCAAAATGGCATGATACGGCGGAGCACGCGTGTTTTTGTATAAAGCAGCGCGGCGGTGTCGAAAAATTTATTTTCTGGCTGTTCCTGTATGTAATAGAAGCAGTCCCCCCGCATACAGCAGGCAGAGTCCTCCAGACTGAATGAGGACTGCCGGGAACAGGTGGGAAAGTTTAAGCAAATTGGAAATAACAGGCAAGGTCTTACCCGAAAACAAGGGAAAAAAAATGTGTGTCTGCCCGCTCAATGCTTCTAACACCCCCATCGAAACCAGCAGGCAGAATGCCGGCTTTACGATGCCCTGGCTGATCGGCAGACGGATCGGGACTTCGCGCGCGAGGGCATGGATGTGGAGAAAGGCGAGTACCAGTTCACTCACAAGAAGCGCCGCCAGATAGGCGAAAATCCCCCATCGCGGGATGGCGAAAAGGACGAGCGACAGAGTGAGAAGCATGGAAATGGTGTGGTGGACGAAGACAGTTCCCGTTTTTCCGAGTCCGTTTAAAATACTTCCCATGGTGGTGGAGAAGTAGAGAAACGGGCAGAGCCAGGATAAGATCTGGATAAAACGTCCGGCTTCGGCGTTGTGGTAGAAGGTTTCGCCCAGGGCTGGACCGAAGCGGGTGAAAAGCCCGACGCAGAGAATCCCCATATACAGGCTGTAGCGGAGCGCCATGGAGATGGTGCGTTCAATTTTATCCGGCTGGTTCTGCGCCTGTGCCTCCGAGACGGCCGGGAGCAGGACGACGGCGAGGGAGTTGGTGATGGCGGACGGAAAAAGAATAAAGGGGAGCGCCATGCCGGTAAGAACCCCGTATATGCTGACCGCCTCAATCCGTGAGAGCCCGGAGAGAAGAAGCTGGTTCGGCACAAAGATAGCCTCGAGGCTCTGGAGAAAGCTGAGCGTGAGGCGGTTTGCCATGAGCGGGAGCGCCAGGGTAAGGAGGGGGAGGAGCAGGGGGGCGGTGTGGGGAAGTTTTTTTGGTGTGGGAGACGTAGTGCGGGAAGTGTCAGGGGTATACAGGGGGGTAGAGTGGGATTGTTGAAAATGGGCGGTGTTTTTTCGTGTTTGACGAGAATGGCTGGAAATAGGCGTGTCTGTAGAGTCAGCGGAGGGAACAACAGGAGCTGTCGGATCGGAATTATTTGATTTTCTTGTTGATTTGTCTGTATTGGACAGTATGGCGACAGGCTTCGAGCATCCATAAACCAGCAGGCAGAACACCGCCGAGGCCGCTTCCCCGATCAGCAGCCCCCAGACTGCCAAAAGCACCGTGATGGGAATCCCGTTTGTGTGACAGACATGGACGATTAGCAGCACGGAGGAAATGCGGATGCACTGCTCGACCACCTGTGAAAATGCGGGGACAGTCGTTTTTTTGAGTCCATAATAGTATCCACAGCAGCAGGCGTGGATCGCGCAGAAGGGAATCGAGAGGGCAAGTGCGGGCAGAAGCGGCGCACATTCGGGAGCTAAAAGCACGTGGGCGGCGAGAAAATCAGCAAATAGATAGATAAAGATGGTCAACGGCAGGGCGATCGAGAGGGAGAGCGCGAGGCTGACCCGCAAAAAAGCGCGTCCCTTTTCCGGGGAGGCGGCTGTCAGGCGGGAGAGAGAGGTCTGGATCGGCCCAGCGCAGAGAGAAAAAGCGATGCCGTGGATCGGGAAAATCATCTGATACAATCCCAGACCTTCGGCGCCGATGGTCCGGGAGAGAAAAATACGGTAGAAAAAGCCGAGAATCCGACAGAAAAAACCGACGGCCGTCAGAAGCAGGGTTCCGGTAATCAGGGGATGAAATCTTCGCATGGCAGATCTCCGGGGAGTGTATGTCAGAAAAATATATGAGGGGGAAAATGAAAGTAGAAGATAATCAGGATGTTTATAAAAGTTTGAGGAGACACATTCCTTTTTGAAAATGGAGAAAAGATTGAGTCAGTAGAAAGGCAGAAATAGCTTAAATTATAAGATACAAAAATAAACTGTATCTAGTACATAAATTAACAGATGGACATTAAGTTAGAACAGGAATATACTAAAAACATCAAAAAACAAAAGATTACAATGAAAAATGACAGGTTGGTAGGAAAGAGAGTGAGAAAGTATGCTGGAGGGAATTGTATTACTTGCATTCATCGCGGCGCTGGCAGGCTGCGTGTTTACCGGTGCGTCGGTGCTCTGGGCGTTGGCGGGTGGCTATCTGATTTTTTGTGCGTATGGCCTGATTCGGAAGCACAGCCTTGCGGAACTCGGAAAAATGTCGCTGTCCGGCGTCAAAACCGTCCGCAATATCCTGATGATTTTCGGACTCATCGGTTTTATCACCGCGCTGTGGCGGGCGTCCGGCACGATCGCCGTGATCGTGTGCTGGTCGTCAAAGCTGGTGTCGCCGTCGGCATTTCTGGTGATCGCTTTTTTACTTAATTGTATGGTATCGATCCTGACCGGAACCTCTTTTGGAACCGGCGCAACGATGGGCGTTATCTGCATGGCGATGGGGCGCGCGATGGAGCTGGATCCATTCTGGATTGGCGGCGCGATTCTTTCCGGCATTTATTTTGGTGACCGCTGTTCACCGGTATCGTCCAGTGCGAATCTCATCTGCGTGCTGACGAAAACCGATATTTATGAAAATATCCGTGAAATGGTAAAAACGTCGCTGGTTCCATTTGCGGCTACGTGCATTCTCTATTACATCGTGGGACGTTCCATGAGTGCCGGAAGCGGACGCATGGATGTCGAAGGCCTGTTTTCAAATAGTTTTGTGCTTCACTGGAGCGCGGTGATTCCAGCGGCGATCATTCTGGTGCTGTCTGTATTCCGGGTGGAGGTTAAGAAAACGATGCTGATCAGCATTGTGCTGGCGGCGTTTCTGAGTGCGGTGCTTCAGGGGCAGTCGATCGGGGAAATTTTACAGATGTGCCTGACCGGGTATCAGGCAAACGATCCGGCGATCAGCGCGATGATGAACGGCGGTGGTTTGAAATCAATGATCAAGGTGGCTGCGATCGTCAGTCTTTCCTCCTGCTACGCGGGGATTTTTGAGGGAACCGGGCTGCTGAAGCCGATTCAGGGGAAAATAGAGGCGTTGAGCCGGAAAATCACTCCGTTTGGTGCGACCTTTTCGGTGGCGGCAGTTACTTCCATGATCGCCTGCAACCAGACGCTTTCGATTATGTTGACCCATCAGCTCTGCAAAGAGGAAAATCCAGATAATAAACGATTTGCAATCGATCTGGAAAATACCGCCGTCGTGCTGGCACCGCTGGTTCCGTGGTCGATCGCCGGAGCCGTTCCGCTGGCAGCCGTCGGTGCGCCGATTGCGAGTGTGACGGTGGCTGCGTATCTGTACATATTGCCGATTTGGAGTTTTCTGATGAGATTGATAAAAAAGGGATAAGCTGGTTGGTATGGTTATAGATGGTGGTCAAGAGTGAGTTGATTTTGAAATAGTTTACAAGGATTTTGTGCTTGTAAACGGCTTATTTATGTGTTTGGCTTGGATACAGAATGAGAAAGATTGCAGCATAAAAGCTATGTCGTACAAAAAGGAGGAAGACCCATATGAATTTACTTGAACTTTGCAACTTACAGGGTTCTTTATTCCTGATGATACTGGCGGGCGCGGTACTGAAACGGCGCGGGATCATCAGCAAAGAAGGCGAAAAATGCCTGACGGATCTCTGTGTGAATATCGTGATTCCCTGCAACATCGTGAAATCGTGCCTGATTTCATTTGATGCTTCTATTTTTAAAACGTGCGGACTGCTGCTGGCAGTCGGATTTATCCTACAGCTGGTCTGTGTGGCGCTGAATAAGGTGCTGTTTAAAGGTTATTCGGAGCAGCACCGGAAAGTACTTCAGTATTGTACGATTGTTTCCAATGGCGGATTTCTCGGAAATCCGGTTGCAGAGGGCGTATATGGAAGTATGGGACTTCTTTATGCGTCTATTTTCCTGATCCCAATGCGTGTTGTCATGTGGTCGGCGGGTACCTCCTATTTTGTCGGAGGCGGTTCGGATCGGAAAAAGGTACTGAAAAATGTCCTGACACATCCGTGTCTGGTCGGCGTCTACATCGGTATGTTCCTGATGGCGACGCAGCTGCAGCTTCCGGGCGTGCTGAAATCGACGGTGACCTACATCGGAAACTGCAACTCGGCGCTGACGATGTTTATTATCGGTACGATTCTGACCGATGTGAAACGGCGTGAGATTGTCAATCCGACGGCACTTAAGTTCAGTGTGCTCCGTCTTTTCCTTCTGCCGCTTTTGGCCTATGGAATCAGCCTGGCGGCCGGACTGGACACCGTGGCAGCAGGCGTAGCGGTTATCATGACGGGTATGCCGGCCGGTGCGACCGCCGCGATCTTTGCAGCACGTTACGACAGCGATGCGCCGTTTGCGGCGAAGACGGTGGTTATTACGACGCTGATTTCGATGATCACAATTCCGGCGTGGTGTTTATTTATCGGATAAAAGAATAGGGAAGTAGCAAAAAATAATTGAGTGAGAGAGTAATAGAAAAATTGAGAAAATAATGTAAATGCTGTAAATGAATATAAAAAGACCTGAAAGGTGCGGTAAATGGCTGCTTTTCAGGTCTTTTATATTTTGAAATTAATCAAAGTTAAAATGAATCAAAGTTTAGGCAAGCAGAGGTAAGAAAATCAGATTCATGATTCTCCCTCATTCGTTTCGCTCTTCCGCGAAATCCGCGCCTCTTCCAGATAGTTATACAACGTATACTTGGAAATCTGCATCGCATCGCACAGGAGCAGACTGGTCTTCGTGATCTTGAAGACGCCCTTCTGGTCGAGATAATCGAGAGCGCGCACCTTTTCTTCCTTGTTCATCAGCATCATCGGTTTGCCGATCATGGATTCTGCCTGATAAATGTAGTGCTGTAAAATATCATCGACATTTTTCTTGAGGATGAAGTCGCGGTCGGACATGGCTGCCTGATTTGCACCGTTCGTGCCGTCTGTGCTTCCATCTCCGGCGGCTCCATTTCCGGAACTGGAGCCGTCAGAAGCCATTCCGGCTGGCGTGCATCCGGGGGCGCCGTCAATCTGTGCGCCGACGGCCGCCGATACACCGATGGTACCGGGGCGTCCGATCAGGCTCTGCAGGGCGCTCTGAGCCAGGTAGAGATCGCGGACGTCCATATTTAAGCAGACAGAACCGATGATTTTGTGATGTTCATCTTCGATGAGTGTCGTGCAGGACTTAAAAAGCCGGTCCTTCTGGCTGGTGTCGAGGGAAATGATCGAGTGCTTGAGCGGTTCAATGTCATTGCCGAGCTGTGTGATCATGCCGCCGCGCGGGGAACCGCCGACCTCGCGGCCGCTTAGCTGTGAGTTGAAGGCGTAGACGATTGTGTGATCGTAGCCTTTGCGGTAATCGTGGACGATGATCTCGCAGTTATCTCCGAGAAACTTTTGAAGTCCTTCGAGAAAACGGATGAGAAAATGAAAGTCCATATAGTTGGAAATTTCCATGAGTGCCTCCTATCTTTTACGTATCTGTAACAAGTCCATGTTTGTAGTTACAGGAAAAATTTAAAATTCTATGAAACGTTATTTTTTACAGCGGACGTCTGTCCTGCGGGTCTAAATTGGCATAAGTTTTTTGCGCGAATAGCCTGAAACGATGGAATTATTTACATTTGTTTTTTGTTTAACAAAATCCCATCAAATTTTTTGAAGAAGATTTTTTGCAATTCTAAAAAGCCAATTTTGCATTTTTTGTGCTTGGTTCTGTTCCGAAAGAGGTACAAATCAGCCCGAATCCCCCAAAAAACAGCCCCCAATCACTCAAAAACCACTCCAAAATCGCGCGAACTCTGCCCAAAACATGTCAAAAACGAGAAAATCCCTTTCAAAATTCCCTCCTCCATCTTACTATCAACCAAACTGTTTGTCAATTAACAAACCAAATTGTAAGTTTTTCTTGACAATTTATCAGGACCTCCCTATAATTGAGAAAAAATCAAACAGACAGTTAGCCAAACAAAAAATAAGTCTGAAAGAAAACAAACTGAAAGTGAGGGAGCAGGATGGACAGGGACAGTTATGTATATAAGACACCGGCTTCGAAGCTGGTACAGGTGGCGGCGATTGCGGCGGAATATAAGGGTAGACCGGATATGCTGATGACGGTGATTATCCGGGCGCAGAAGGTTGTGTCGGCATTTTCCAAGGAAGTGGCGTCGGTCATCGCCAGAGAGATGGATATTCCGATGAACAAGGTGTACAGTTTCATCACCTTTTATGCGATGCTGTCGGTAAAACCGAGGGGACGCTACATCGTCCGCATGTGCAAGAGCGCGCCGTGCCATGTACATGGGGCACAGGCAGTGGTGCAGGCGCTGGAGGATCAGCTCGGCATCAACATCGGGGAGACGACGGAAGATGGACGTTTCACCTTGGAATACTGTCCCTGCCTGGGACTCTGTGAAATATCCCCGGCGATCATGATCAATGAGCGCGTGTACGGCAACCTGACGCCGGAATCCGTGCGGGATATTATCAAACAATATATACGGGAGGATGTGGAGTAGTATGGAGGAAATGCACGTATTGCTGAAAAACCGCGGCAAGATCAATCCGAGAAGCGCACAGGAATATGCGGACCGCGGCGGATTTGAAGCGCTGAAAAAGGCACTTTCGATGGATAGTGAAGCGATTATCGATGTGGTTCGCGCCTCCGGACTCCGCGGACGCGGCGGCGCGGGATTCCCGACCTATCGAAAGATGGAATTTACCGCCCACGCATCCGATCCGACGAGATACATTGTCTGTAATGCAGACGAGGGCGAGCCGGGAACAAATAAAGACCGAATCCTTCTCTCGACCGATCCGTGCGCGATCTTTGAGGGCATGGCGATTGCCGGAAAGGCCGTCGGCGCCCATACCGGATATATTTATCTGAGAGCTGAGTATACATATCTGTTTCCAGTGTTAAAAGATGCGCTGGAGGACGCGGAGAAGCGCGGATTTTTAGGGAAAAATATGATGGAGAGCGGTTTTGATTTTGAAATCAAGTTCCGTTCCGGCGCAGGTGCTTACGTCTGTGGCGAGGAGACGGCGCTGTTTGAGTCCATCGAGGGAAAACGTGGAGAGCCGCGTTTCCGTCCGCCGTTTCCGAGCATTCACGGACTCTTTGGAAAACCGACCATGTTAAATAACGTAGAGACGCTGGCGAACATTGCCCCGATCCTTTTAAATGGGGCCGACTGGTACCGCAGCATCGGCACTGCCAACAGCCCGGGCACGAAGCTTTTTACGGTCTGTGGAAATGTGGTCCGCAGAGGCGTATTTGAGTTCCCGATGGGCGTCAACCTCAAGGATATCATTTATGAGGTGTGCGGCGGCATTGCAAATGGAAAAGGGCTGCTGGGCGTGCAGACCGGTGGTACTTCCGGTGCGATCATCAACGCCGACCAGATCGACATGACGCTGGATATCGACACGGTTTCGGCATCCGGCGGACGTCTTGGCTGTGGTACGATTCTGGTCATCGACGACAGCAACTGTATTGTAGATATTGTGCGAAACAATTTAGACTTCTTCCGTGGCGAGTCGTGCGGAAAATGTACGCCGTGCCGTGAAGGCGGCCAGCAGCTTTACAATCTGGTGACCCGCATCAGCCGGGGACTGGCGACGCTGCCGGATCTGGAAAAGATCGACGAGCTGACGGAGACGATGCGCCTGACGGCCCTGTGTGGTCTGGGGCATTCGACCGCCGTTCCGGTGCAGACGAGCATCCAGAACTTCCGCAAGGAATATCTGGCACACATTGACCGCGATTACTGTCCGGTCTGTGCACAGGCAGCCGTGGCAGAAGGAATTTACGAGGCAGAAGAAGATTATAGAAACGAAGGAAACAGCCGGATGGGACGGCGGCGCGCACGCAATGGACAGCGCGACGAGGTCATGTATGATTCGTATGATGCGTATGCGAGACACCGCGGCCGCGGTACATCCTATGCGGGACAGTTTGAACGGAGAGGGGGAAGAGAAGCATGATGGTACATCTGACAATCGACGGACAGCCGGTAGAGGTGGAGGAAGGAACGACGATCCTCCAGGCGGCGAAGAAAGCCTGTATCCACATCCCGACTCTCTGTTATCATGA
>JBNMLY010000050.1:0-15008 GCA_050875065.1 Otoolea sp.
ATCCACACGAAGTCCGGCGATGCAGCCACGCGCCTTTCATTTGCTGAGCTGATGGCGCTGCTCCCAAAGGGTGGACGTTTTTACATGAGTGGACGCGGCCTGCTGATCAATTTTTCCCAGGTCACATCGGTGGATGAGGATGGTTCCGTCCATCTAAAAAACGGCCACTGCTTTTTCTGCAGCCGCCGTAAGAAAAAAGAGACGAAAGAAGCATTTGCAACCTACTTATTCAGTAGTCTGCGGAAAGGAGTGATTCTATGAACTGGACCGCATTTGGAAAGGCGTTTCTCTGTGAAACGATCTATGCCATCCCTTTTTTTATCCTGTCCATCTTTCCGTTTAAAAAACAGCTGCGGTTTCCGCTGAAAATCGTTGTTTTATTTATTTTCATCGGTCAGCTATTTCAATCCTCTTACTACACCTTTCTTGTCAGTCAGGGCAAATCAACCCGCGTTACGGATGTTATCTTTTCTCTCGTCGCCCTGGCGATTTATTTTCTCTGTGTAAATGCAAATTTCTGGAAACTTCTGTTTCTGGGAATTTTTATATTAAATTATTTTGTCACCATCCGCGGCATCTGTTTTTTTCTGGAAAGCCACCTGTTTTATGACCCCAGCATTATCTATTATTCACTCCGCAATGAAAGTATGCTGCTTACTTCTATCCTTTTGCTTATAACGCTTCCATTTGGACTGAAATTTATGAAAAATGCCACGGAACGTGTCTTTCAGGAGGACAGCCCTGTTTTCTGGCGGAAGGTATCGCTGATTCCATTTTTCTGTCTCCTGATGGTCTGCGCCTACAACTTTGATCTGAGCATTGACTCTGTCCGTGAGGTACGTTTTATCCTCATGCGGCTCTGGCTCTTTGCCATCACGATCCTGATCTACTATGTTCTTCTGGAGGCACTTGAAGCGGTCCGCCAGCAGGCCAAGCTGGAAGAGCGCGCGGCGCAGCAGAATACGCTTCTGGCGATGCAGTATACCCAGTATCAGCAGCTTTCCCGCCACATTGAAGAGGTCCGGGAAGCGCGCCACGACCTGCGCCAGCATTTAAATCTCATCGATCATTACCTGCAAAGCGGGAAAACGGAGGATCTGAAATCCTATATCGAGCAGTACCGCCTGACACTTCCGCCGGATACCGCGCGGACCTGGTGCGAAAATTATGCAGTCAATACAATGGTCAGCTATTACGGCGAGGAGGCGCGCAAGGCGTCCGTCGATTTTGCAGTCAATATCCAGCTTCCGCCTTCTCTCCCGCTGCGTGAGCCGGAACTCTGTTCCATCTTTGGAAATCTCCTGGAAAATGCCCTCGACGCCTGCCGCGAATGCAAAGACAGCGCGCCGTTTATCCGCATCCGCGCCCAGGAGGACGCCGGTCATATCGTGATCGCCGTCGACAACACCTGCTGTCATCCGCCGATCGAGGAAAATGGGCGCTTCCGCTCAACCAAGCATGAGGGACTTGGCACAGGAACCGCCTCGATCCGTTCGATCGCCGAACGCTATCAGGGCGTGGTGGATTTCCGGTATGCGGACGGGATTTTTTATGCCTCCGTAATGTTATAAAAAAGATTAAAAAAGAAAACAGCTTTCTCATCTATATAGCTTTAAGCCTATCGCTTGGATGAGAAAGCTGTTTTTATCATTTCACGTTTTCACGATGGATTATATGTCCGATGCTGTCAGGCAGCCGGACCAGATGCGCCGTCATTTCCCGAAATATTGCCATCTGCTGTTCCATCTCCATTTCCACTGCTGTCTGAGATTCCAGGTGTGCCAGACGCCGGTGTTTCAGTCGGAGCTGGAGGTGTGTTTTCTGCCGGGGCGGCAGTTTCGGCGTTTGTATTTCCACCGCTGCCCTCGCTGCTTCCACTTCCAGAACCCGTACTGCCATTCTCGTCGGCACTTCCCGCATTTCCAGTTCCCGAAGCGCTGTTTTCGTCGCTCGGAACCTTTTTACCCGGCACATATCCATCCGGCATACCGTCCACGGCAGCTTCGGTCGGCTTTGTGACCGCCTTGGTCTCCCCGGTTGTCACTTTTTTCGTTCCTGTATTCCGTCGGATCACCGGCGTATGACCTTTGTACGTCTTTTCATGGTCTTTGATCCGTTCTACTTCCTTTCCATCTTTGTATACAATCTTATACGTTACCCAGGTACTTCCCTGTGAACCGGCGGAAACCGTCTTCTGCGTGCCCGGTTCCAGCGTCGGATCCTCGATGTACTGCGGTTCCGGCAGATCGAAGTCCTCGGTTTTCTCCGAATATAAATCCCAGCTTACGCCCTCTTCCAACGGCGACACGCCGTAAATGGATACGGTCGCTTTCCGGTCGGAATAGCTTGCCCTGATGCCGAGCGCCCGCTTCGAGGTGTTCACAAACTTAAAGTCCGGCACATCCCAGCTGATCGTCGCATCCTGTCCCGGCGTCACATAGTTTGGCTCAAAGGTGTGGGAACGGCGGTAGGTGATCTCCATGCCTGCCCGGAATGCCACACGGTACAGAGTACTGGAAATCTGGCAGACACCGCCGCCGATCTCCTGCACAACCTCGCCGCTGTTGTAGGCCGCCGCCTCCTGATACCCGCGCTCGGCCGTCCGCTCGCCGATCGTCTTATTAAAGGAAAATTCCTGTCCCGGACGGACGATCGTGCCGTTTAGCGCCTGCGCCGCCAGCTTAACGTTCGTGTTTCGTTTCGGGTTCGCTGTCGTCTCGGTCGTGAAAGTTGCCAGCGTCTTGTACTGCTTTTTCGTCGCCTCCTGACCGTCCGGATAAACGGTCTCCACCGTGCCGGTCAGCGTTTTCTCATACTCGCCCGCCTGCATCGCCGTCTGAACGGCTTTCTGCAGTTCCTCCTGGTTGAGTTTCTTTCCCGGCGTTCCATCTGAAAATACGAACTGTCCCGTCTGATCGTCAAAATGGTCAAGGCTGTTGTTCTCCACCGCCACATCTGTTTTCTCCGCGATCGCTTTGACTGCGTCGGCAATCAATGTCTTCATATCCTCGTTCATTTCCGCGAAATCAAAGGTGTATGTGCCGCCTTTTTTGTTCAGGCAGATCCCCTCTAACAACTGGCGGGTGCGCGCCTCAACCAGATTAGATACATCATACGTCTCATCCCCGCATTTTACTTTCATCTTCCACGGATACGCCGCCGTAATTTTTTCAACTGCCTGCTCAAAATCCAGTCCGTCCAGCGAAATATCGTTGACGGTCGTCGCTTCTTTTGGCAGCTCTGCCATCGTTTCCTCGATGGTCTCTTCTGCCGCATTTGCGACCTGTCTAGCCGCACTATGGGAAGCTGCCCGGACGGCCGCCGCCAGCACCCCGACTGCCAGCACGGCAGCCGCGCCGATCAGGACGGTCTTGTTTTTATACCACTGATTGCGTTTTTTTCGCCAGCGGACGTTGCGGGTGTTGGAAGTGCCCGTGGAAACTCTTAATGAGCTATCTTCCGAGCGGATTACCCTTCTATTCAAATCATTCCTTTTTCCTCTGTCTTTTCCTGCCATATCCTTTCCATTCCCTTCGCCTTGTTCCTGTTTTTAATGTCCCTGAAAACGATGATTCCGTTCCTGTTTCGACTGTTTTAACTATTTTTTCATCGTACTTACTCTCTACTTGTACCTTTTGGCTTTATCTCTGTTTACTTGCCAGCCCTCTGGTGTATCTATGTACATTTTCTGTAATTCGAAGCCTATCATATCACTCTGTTAAGGGAACTTCAATCCAATTTTTTCTTAAAATTTTATTCCAAAATTTCTTCTGCAAATACCCGAAAAAAAGATTGACTTTCTCCGTATCCGGCTGCATAATATAAATAATAATCATTATTAATATCATTTAGAACGATAGGAGTGTCGCCTATGAAAACCTTAAAATACAGCCGTCAGCGCGAATCAATCAAAGCCTGCCTGATGAGCCGGAAGGATCATCCGACCGCCGACGCCCTTTACACCAGCATCCGGGAGCAGTTTCCGAATATCAGCCTGGGAACCGTTTACCGCAATTTAAACCTGTTGGTCGAACTGGGCGAGATCCGGAAGCTCTCCTGCGGCGACGGCACGGATCATTTCGATTATGATACATCCCCGCATTACCACTACGTCTGCCGTCAGTGCGGACGGGTCATGGACATTCCGATGGAGGCGACCAAGGAGCTGGAGACAGCCGCGAAAGAGTTCGCACCGGGGACGATCGACGACCATACGGTATTTTTCTATGGGACGTGTGATGAGTGTCTGAAAGGGGAAAAACATTCAAGCTAAGAGGCAGCTTTCATTGATATGAACTGTCTTGTATCACCTGCAACCTGATTTACAACATGCTTCATTTTATCATTTGCATGTATTTTTTCTGGAAACAGTTCATTTGCCAATAAAATTACAAAAAATAAGAATTATTTTTATTTTCTTATTGACAGGGCTCAAAAAGTATGCTATCTTAATATCAGTAATCATTACTGATTTCATTCAAGCAAAATAAACGATTTCGTTTTACCAGCTCCTATGAAACTGAATGGTTACAAGTAACTTTACTATCTATTATTTGTTTCTATAAAACACGAATTTAAAAATTTATTTTAGAAAAGGAGAATTGACTATGAAAAAATTTGTCTGTACAGTATGTGGTTATGTATATGAGGGCGAAGCTGCTCCGGAAAAATGTCCGGTATGCGGCGCTCCGGCTTCCAAGTTCAAAGAGCAGGCTGGCGAGATGACATGGGCAGCTGAGCACGTAGTTGGTGTGGCACAGGGTGTCAGCGAAGATATTCTGAATGACTTAAGAGCAAACTATGAGGGCGAGTGCAAAGAGGTTGGTATGTACCTGGCGATGGCACGTGTCGCGCACAGAGAAGGCTATCCGGAAATCGGCCTGTACTGGGAGAAGGCAGCTTACGAAGAGGCTGAGCACGCTGCTAAGTTTGCAGAACTGCTCGGTGAAGTTGTAACGGATTCCACCAAGAAGAACCTGGAGATGCGTGTAGAGGCTGAGCACGGCGCAACCGAGGGCAAATTTGACCTTGCAAAACGTGCGAAAGCAGCTAACCTGGATGCAATCCATGACACTGTTCATGAGATGGCTAGAGACGAGGCTCGTCACGGTAAGGCATTTGAGGGTCTGTTAAAGAGATACTTTGGCTAATCTGAGTTGAATGACTGGACAGCGCGTTACGGCGCTGGTAAATAAAAGACAACTTATAAGGGCGTGTGAAAATGAGAAATCACTTTTCACACGCCCTGTTTCTTTTATGCAGATTTGTCTGTTATGGGAATGTGTTTACGGTCTAACTAAAAATACTGTAGAATTTTTAAAAGTTTTTACGGTCTAACCTTAAAAACTAATTGAATCTAACAACTTTTTTGGTTATACTAACACCTATAAGGAGGCGATACAATGATTAACAGACCAGACTATATCAAGGCTATCGAACCGTTTATTGATAAACCGCTTGTCAAGATACTGGCTGGCGTTCGTCGCTGCGGAAAATCTACTATTTTTGAAATGTTGAAGGACGAATTTCTGCATCGCGGCGTATCCGAAGAGCATATCATCTGCAAGCGGTACACAGAAATGGACATTCCAGAAAACATCACTGCGAAACAAATGTATGACGAGCTGTTGGAATCCATGAAAGGAAAGGGACATTGTTACCTTCTGCTGGACGAAATTCAGGAAATCGATGGCTGGGAAAAGGCTGTCAACAGTCTTCTGGAGGGTACGGATGCTGATATTTATGTGACTGGTTCCAATTCCAAGCTCATGTCCAGCGAAATTTCCACCTACCTGACGGGGCGTTATATTTCCATTCCAGTCTATACGCTGTCTTTTAAAGAATATCTTGACTTCAAGGCTGGCAGTCTCTTATCCCGCAAGGAACTGCTGGAAGAATATATCCGCTTTGGCGGATTTCCCATTGTTGCCCTCAGCGAATATGATGAACAAAGTGCCTATCAGATCGTCAATGGCATTTATTATACGGTGGTTTCCCGTGATATTGTGAAGCGTCATCGCATCAACAGGCAAGACCTATTTGACCGCGTAGTAAAGTACATCATCGAAAATGTGGGCAAGACCTTTTCTGCAAACTCTATCTCCAGCTTTCTAAAAAGCGAGCGTCGTAAAGTTTCAGTGGAAAGTATCTATAATTATCTGCGCTGGCTGGAACAGGCTTTCATCATCTATCCCTGTGAGCGTTATGATCTGCAAGGAAAAAGCCTTCTGAAAACGCAGGAGAAATATTATCTTTCCGATGTAGCGTTAAAATACGCTCTGCTGGGTTATAACCGAAAGATGCTGGATGGTGCGATGGAGAATATCGTATTTCTGGAGTTGAAACGCCGCGGTTATGATGTTTTCATCGGCAAAAATGATACAAAGGAAATTGACTTTGTTGCAACACGCCGCGATGAAAAAATTTATGTGCAGGTCTGTGTTCAGATTCCAGAAGGCTCTGACCGGGAGGTTGGAAACCTGATGGAGATCCGTGATCATTATCCTAAATATGTCGTTACACTCAACGAAATGGATACGGGAATCGAAAATGGTATTAAAATCGTTCATCTTGCGGATTTTCTGCTTGCTGAAATGTGGTAGGTAAGTAATACCTCTTGCTACAAAATTAAATGATAGCAACTTATAAGGGCGTGTGAAAATGAGATTTTTTCACACGCCCTGTTCATTTTACGCAGTTTTGTCTGCACTGGAAATGGGTTTACGGTCTCCATACCGACCACTGGGACATATTTTATGTCTCTGCCCCGACATTACTCGTCTACATTTTGTAACTTCACCATATGTGAATAAATCCTTCCCCTCTCCATCAGTTCCTCCGGTATCCCCTGCTCAGCGACAACGCCGTCAGAAAGCACAACCACCTTATCGGCGCCGCTGACGGTACGCATCCGGTGGGCGATGATGAGAACGGTCTTATCCTGAATCAGCTTCGAAAGCGCCCCCTGAATCTGCGTCTCGTTTTCAACGTCGAGGCTCGCCGTCGCCTCGTCTAACAGGATGATCGGCGCATTTTTCAGGAATGCACGGGCGATCGAGATCCGCTGGCGCTCTCCGCCGGACAGTTCGCAGCCGTTTTCTCCGATCAGGCTGTTATAGCCGTCCGGAAGTTTTCCTGCAAATCCATCGCAATTCGCCATCCGCGCCGCTTCGAGCACTTCTTCATCCGTCGCATCCTTGCGCCCGATCCGGATATTTTCCATGATCGTGTTGTTAAACAGCGTGACATCCTGAAAGACAATCGAATACAGGGACATCAATGTTTCCGGGTCAATTTTTGAGATATCCATGCCGCCGACCGTGATTTTCCCGTCCGTCACATCCCAGAACCGGGACGCCAGCCGGGAAACGGTGGTCTTACCGCCGCCGGACGGTCCGACTAACGCCGTCACCTCTCCCTGTTTTGCCGTGAAAGATACGTCCTGCAGCACGGTTTCGCCCGTATTGTAGGCAAATTTTACATGATCGAAGACGATATCGCAGCCCTGATTCGTCAGCTCACTGCTGCCCGTCTGCACCGGATAGTCAAGAATCTCATTCATCCGGCTGATATTGGCCCGCGTAGAAATGACGGCTGCCAGATTTTGGAGCGCGCCCTCCAGAGGTGTGTACATTCTGGAAACAACCAGCAGAAACATGAAAAAGGTTGCAATGTGAATCTCCCCGCGCAGCAGAAGTCCTACTCCTGTGACAGTCACGGTCAGGATGCCGAATTTCAGCACCAGGGACGAGGACACGACAAAGAGCGCCGTTCCAAACTCCGCGATAATACTCCGTTTTTCCAGTGTGTCGACCTTCTGGTTCAGGCCGCGTAAGTACGCCGCCTGTGCATTGACCGATTTCAGATCCTGCAGCGATTCCAGGCATTCCTGAATCCCGGCTTCCAGATCGACGTTCGCTGCCACACTGCGGCGGCTGAACTGTTCCTGTACCCGCGCCGAGCAGAACGTGATCGCGAATGCCACCGGAAGCACCCAGACGGCCGCGACTGCCATCCGCACGTTGATCGCAAACAGGCAGATTCCAATCAGAGCCGTGGAAATCATCGAACCGGCCAGTCCTGGTACAAAATGGGAAAATGCCGTTTCCAGCGTCGCACAGTCGCTCATGATCGAGTTCGTCAGATCCGCCAGATCCTTTTTCCCGAAGAAGGACAGCGGGATCTTCCGCATCTGTTCCGCCAGGGAAATGCGGCGCACGCCGCTCTCTACATACGTCGCCAAAAATGTGGCGTTATACTGAACCCAGGTTGACCCGAAGATAAATACCAGGCACGCCAGAATCCCAATGACATAGAACGGAATCCGGTTTCCTCCCAGTTCGCCGTTCATCGCATCGAGAACAAGCTGGTACAGCAGCCCAACCGGTATCATAAAAGATATATTCTGTAACACACACGCCAGACAGCCCTTGATCATATCGATCGCGCCCTGTCTCGACAGTGCAAACCGTTTCTGCAATTTCTCTATCATGCCTCTGCCCCCTTTCCAAGCTTCCACGAAGCCGCCTCTTTGCTCTCGTTCCATAGATGTGCAAAGATTCCGTTCTTCGAAACCAATTCGTCCCAGCTTCCGTGCTCCGCAATCCGGCCATTTTCAAGAACATAAATGCCGTCGGCATCCGTGATCGAGGACAGACGGTGTGCAATCATGATCACCGTTTTTCCCTTCGACAGATCGTTAAGCGCCTGCTGGACTCTCACCTCGTTGTCCGGATCGGCGTAGGCGGTCGCCTCGTCCAGAATCAGGATCGGTGCATTTTTCAGGACCGCCCGCGCGATCGCGATCCGCTGCTGCTCGCCGCCGGATAAATAGACGCCTTTCGTGCCAATCACGGTGTCCGCCCCCTGCGGCATTTTCTCCAGAATATCCGAACACTGTGCCGCCCGCAACGCCTCCATGACTTCTTCACGGGACGCCTCCGGGCGCGCCATCCGGACATTTTCAAAGATGCTTCCCTTGATTAAATGGCTGTTCTGGAAGACGAAGGAAATTTCTTTCATTAGATCCGCCTGGGAAATATCGCGGATATCGACTCCGCCGATCCGCACACTGCCCGACTGTGGATCAAAAAACCGGCTCACAAGCGCCGCCAGCGTACTCTTGCCGCCGCCGGACGACCCGACCAACGCGATCTTCTCGCCGCTTCGTACCGACAGGGAAATATGATCGAGCGCCTGTTTTTCACCGTCATAGCTGTAGCAGACATCCGCAAGCTCGATCGAATTGTCCTTCGGCTGCCTCGGCGCCTCGCTCTCGGACAGCGGCGCTTCGTTTAAAATCTCGTCCATCCGGGCGATGGCGTCCGCAACCAGCATATTGTTCTCGCTCATGAACATTAATTTCGTCAGCGTCGTGCCGATCACCGGCGTGATGATGATGTAGAAAATCAGATTTAAAAGCAACTCATTTGTCATGCCGTGGCGTGAAAATACAATCGCCCCCGCAATCAGGAAAGCAAAGACGCTGTTGATCGCCGTCGTAAATCCCATCATCGGCAGGCGCAGCGCTTTCGTGTAGGCAATGACCCATTTTTCATAGTTATCAATCGCGCCTTTGAATCGTTTGAAGGAAAAGATGGTCTGTCCAAACGTCTTGACAACCGGAATGCCGCGGACGTACTCGACCGCCTCGTTGGACATATCCGCAAGCGCGTTCTGGTACTCTTTCATCTTCGCTTCCATGCCTTTTCCCGTCATGACGGACATCACGATAAATCCAAGCACGATCGGTATCAGGCTCAGAATCCCCAGCCGGAAATCAAAGACCATCAGAAGCACTAAGAGTCCCACCGGCGTCGCCATCGCGCCCGCCTTATCTGGGAGCTGGTGCGCCAGATAGGTTTCCGTCGCCGCACTCGTCGTATTCACCACGCGGCGCAGCTTGCCGCTTCCAAATTTCTCAACCGTGCCAAGCGGCAGTGCTGCGATATGGCGCATCAGCGTCTTGCGGATATTCGCCGCGATTCGGAAGGCGCTCAGATGGGAACACATCAGCCCTGCGATGTAGATTAGTACGGATACGATCGCGAAGATCACCGCGTTCCATCCATACGCTATGACATTTTCCGCCTTTCCATAGTCCGGCGCCACTGCCAATATATCATGTATGATACGCCACAAGTACCAGAACGGCACCAATGCCAGCAGTGCGCTGACCGCCGACAAAATCCATGACAGGTAGGTCAGGAAGCGGTAATTTCCGGCATACTTCATCAATCTTGAAAGTTCCGATTGTTTTTTCATGCTCTGTCCTCCTTTTTCTGTTCACGCATACGTACCCAGTAACAGAATTTGCTGTGGCTTCGCATTTAAATACGGCAAATTCCTGCTACCTCCACGTTATCTTACGGCACTTTCGGTTCCAAAAGTGCCTACCTGTGACAACAACCGTTTTATCGATAGTTAGTCTTATATAACCCGTATTCAAAAAAATATACGGCTGCCCATTTTTCATGGTGCAGAAATCTGTTTTGCGGTCCATTCCCATCATGGAACCACCGCAAAACAAACTCATTCCCAAATCTATTTCATTTACTGCCCCATAATCTTCTCCCATCCAGCCGTGTAAAATTCGCGCATTTCCCTCAGATACACCTTCGCTTTTTCCAACGGCATATCGTGAAGGATCATCTCGAAATACGTGTTGAACATTCCCGTGATAATCATATGTTCCAGGTGTTCGTCGATCGGCGGTGACGGGCGTCCCAGGCATTCCAGCACCTTTAAATAATCGTGCGTGCCCTTCGCCTCAATCCGCGCCAGCTCATCGATCATCCCGGCGTAGCGGGTTCCTTCTGAGCGTGTCAGAAGCAGCTTGCAGGCATTCCGGTGCTGATATGCATACAAGAGCATATCCTGCAAACAGTCCCCGGACACATCGCCCATCTGCTCCGGCTGTTCCTCTGGCGGCAGGCTCGCAAATTTGTCCTGCGCCTCACAGAACTTCGTCATCATATAGGTATAAACTTCCCCAACCAGCGCCTCGTAAAGCTCCGCCTTGCTCGCATAATACCCATAAAATGCGCCGGTCGTCACCCCCGCTTCTTTCACGATCCGCCGCAGCGAAGCCGCCTGGAAGCCATGTTCCAGAAATTCCTTCTCCGCCGCCGCATGGATTCGCTCCAGCGTCGTTGCTTCTGATTCGTTCATAGATCCCCTTCTCTTTCCGCAAAATTCATTTCGCAAAATGTCCGCGCATGCGAATATAACAGTGTTATATAACACTGTTATACTAAAACCAATTGATAAAATTTGCAAGAATTTAATTTCTCAATAAGACAAAAAGGCAAAAATCTTCTGCCCGAATTAACTCTGCATGGATTTTTGCCTATCCTATAAATGTAAAAACTGCACTACAAATAAATCTGAATATGAAATTGGATACTTTACAACTTATCCTCTTCCGTTATTTCCCGGATCACCTTGCACGGAACTCCCGCTGCAAACATTCCCGCCGGAATATCCCTTGTCACGACACTTCCCGCGCCGATGACGCATCCTTCCCCGATCGTCACACCGCCGACTACCGTCGCATTTCCCGCCAGCATTTTTTCCGTTTCTGTCCTAACATTCTGCTTATCCATTTCCTTACCCCTCCAAAATGAATGTCCCCTTTTCAGCTGCTTCCCTTTTTCTATTGTTCTCTCTCTGCTGAAATAACCATTTTATAGTTATTCCTATAAATTGATATCATACAAATACAAAAAACAACATTCTTTAAAAGGATGCCAAAATCCGCTCTACCGTCTCCTTCTCCATCTCCCCGATCGGAATCAGCTCCGCCGGTACGTCCTCATACGGCAGAAGTGCCTTCTCATACCAGGTCACATCGTGCCATTTTCCGCTCTTGTAGCCGGTATTTTTGCACACGCCCATCGTCCGGAAGCCGCATCCGTTATGCATCGCATCGCTTTTTACATTCGGGCTGGTCACCAGACTGTAGACGGTGTGGACGCCCTGTGCCTTTAAAAGCTCTAAAAGCACCAAAAGCATCCGTTTGCCAATGCCCTTCGATGTCACCCGGCTGTCCAGATATTCGGAAAGTTCTGCATTCCAACGGTACGCCGCGCGCTCGAGCTGCTTATGGCCATAGGCATATCCGATGATCGCCCCATTTTCGTCCTCACAGACAATCCACGGATATTCCGCCGTGATCGTCCGGATGCGCTCCTCAAATTCCTTCAGAGACGGCAGCTCCGTCTCAAACGTGATCGGTGTGTCCATATATTGTCCATAAATTTCCAGTATCGCAGGCGCATCGGCAACGGTGGCCAGGCGCAGGCGGCAGGATGTATTGTTCATGGGGAATCTCCTCTCTAAAAATGAATTTGCTGGAAGCTATTATAGCATAATGAAGTAAATCATCCATCCAGCTCATTCTGATGCCTCGACAAATGCTCATACGGCAGGATCAAACGCCCCCGGTACAGCCCGCAGCCGTCATTGACAAGGTCATTGTTAATAGCTGTAAACATATTGACATCAAGCTCAGCCAGATTGAGTGACACCAGACGCTGGCAGCGCTCGTATGCCTCGTCAAAATAAATACATGCCCCTTCCGGTATCTCATCCCGTCTTGCACGCTCGCCCTCCTGGCGTTTTTCATAGCTTAAATGGTTTGCCACGCCGATCTCCGCGATATCATCCATATGCTTCGTGCGAAGCTGTACTTCCACATAGATCCTGGAACAATTATCATAGAACGTAATATGAAGGGACTGATAATCATCCGCACTGTTTCCGCAGACATAATCCCGGTAATACGGTCGTATCTCATCATTCATCAGCGGGGAAGTGCTCTCCTTGACCCCGTAAGCCGGTTCCGCCGTGAACCCGCGCTCTTCCAGAAATTCCGGAAGTTCATTTGCAATCTGGTAGAGATAACGGATATCTGCCTCCTGCTGCGATTCTCCCGGTTTCAGATAACATTTCGGCAGGGAAATCACAATCCGGTACGCAATCAGATCCCTGAAACAGCTCAGTCTCTGTTTCAGATCTGAAATCGACGGAAATGTCTTATGTTCCGTATAACAATCATAGATATACTCGACGATATATCCGTTAAACTTCGCCTCCGCGCGGATCAGCGATTTGATCCTGCCCTTAAAGTTAAATGCCAGAAGCGGGTATTCCTTCGCCATATGGATGTAAAACTCCCGGATCTTCTGCGACTGGGCGGTCAGGAAATCATTGTGTTCCAGAAGCTCCCGGATTTGAATGAGAAAATTTGCGTGAATCAGATCTATCTCATTGTTTGTTTGCTTTGCCTCTGCTTTCAGATCCCGGCTATAATTTTTTAAAATTTTAAACATCGTATCGCCGGAATACAAGTAATCGTTTAAAGTCACCATGGGTGTCACCTCCCTGTTGCAGATCTTCTAAATCTTCTATTTGACAATTTGATAAAAAGAATGGATTCCCTACTAAATGCAAAAGCACATTCTCGCGCCGAGCGCGGTCGCTTGCGACATGATTCCTCTTCGCGCGAGTGCGCATCCCCGCGGAGCATTTTTGTTTCGTAGGGCGCAATTTCCTATAAAATAAAAAGAAGAGGGCTGTGCATCGGATAACAATCCCCCGATGCACCAGCCCCCTCATTTACATATTCAGCAATCGAGTGCTCCCGAAAAATAAAAGTCACAGGGAACATTGGGTTCCCCTCAAACGATTATTTTCCGTACACTTTCTTGATCCGCTCCATGGCCTCTTTCGTATTTGCGGTTGTACCGAACGCAGTCAAACGGAAGAATCCTTCTCCATTCTTACCGAATCCGCTTCCCGGTGTGCCGACGACGTTGGCCTTTGCAAGCAGATCATCGAAGAACTCCCAGGATTTCATGCCGTTCGGGCACTGCATCCAGATGTACGGTGAATTTTCACCGCCGATGTGCCAGATGCCAAGCTCTTTTAAGGTCTCGGTCATGATCTTCGCATTGGTGCGGTATACATCCAGATGCTCGCGGCACTGTGCCATGCCTTCCGGTGAAAGAGCTGCCTCTGCGGCGCGCTGTACCGGGTAGGAAACGCCGTTAAACTTGGTCGTCTGGCGGCGCAGCCACATCTTGCGGATGGAAGAACCACCGCGCTCTAACTCAGACGGAACTACCGTATATCCACAACGGGTTCCGGTAAAGCTTGCCAGCTTTGAAAGAGAGCAGAACTCGATCGCGCAGGTCTTTGCACCCTCAATCTCAAAAATACTTCTCGGAAGTGCCGGATCGGCTACGAAGGACTCGTAAGCCGCATCAAATAAAAGAATCGCATCCTGCTCGTTTGCATAGTCAACCCACTCTTTTAACTGCTCACGGTTATAAACACCGCCGGTTGGGTTGTTCGGGGAGCACAGATAAATAATGTCTGCTTTCTGTCCCTTTGGAGGCATCGGAAGGAAGCCATTTTCCACGTTAGCATCCATAAATACGATCTTTCTGCCTGCCATCACGTTCGTATCCATATAAACCGGGTAAACCGGGTCCGGAATCAGAACGGTATTATCTGCATCAAAGAGATCGAGGATATTTCCAACATCACTCTTCGCACCGTCGCTGATGAAAATATCATCCGCTGCCACTTCAACCGGGAAGGTTGCATAATATTTTTTCACTGCTTCACGCAGGAAATCATAGCCCTGCTCCGGACCATAGCCGTGGAACGTAGCCGCCTCACCCTGCTCCTTTGCAGCCTTTGCAAACGCATCCGCTGCCTTCTGGCAGATCGGAAGGGTTACATCACCGATCCCCATCTTGATTACCTTTGCTTCCGGATGGGCTTTGGTGTACTCATCTACTTTTTTCGCAATGGTCGAAAACAGATAGCTTTCTTCCAGATTTTTATAGTTTTCGTTGATCTTCATAATTATATCCATTCCTTTCGCTTCGCTCAGGCACAAAACGTTATGAAAATGTTTTCCTGAGCCTATTTTTTCTTTATAATTCTTCTTATAGGGAGCTCGGTATACTACAAATCACGGGGAGGTGAGTGGGCTGTCC